>NZ_FLUY01000434.1 GCF_900092655.1 Candidatus Thiosymbion oneisti | reverse complement strand
CAAGAAACAGTTGGAAAGCCAGCTGAAGCAGATTGAACGTGATCTGGAAGCCGACACCCCGTGCCTTGATGCCAACGACGCGCCGGAAAACCCGGCCGGTGACCGGTTGGGTGAAGCCCCCGCGCTTGCCGACAAGCTGGCCGCCCTCAAGGAACGCCAAGCGCGCCAGCA
>NZ_FLUY01000462.1 GCF_900092655.1 Candidatus Thiosymbion oneisti | reverse complement strand
GCGGTAACGTCTCCGGCAGCGGTGTGCTCGATGCCGGTGCCACCTGTGAGCGCGACACTGCTTCCGCTCACGGCCGCAGCGATATTCAACCGGCCCGCCGCATCCAGATCCAGATCACCGCCGGCGGTGACTTCACTGTTTGTATCGACCAGCAGATCGCCGGCTTCGGTGTGCAACCGGATATCCCCACTCCCGGCAGTGGTGACCTCCTGCGCCACAGTCATACCGCCACCGGAGATAATCTCAATGGCTCCGCCCCCATTGCCGGTGGTTACTGTGCCCAGTGTCACACCCCCGGTCTCATCGATGAAAATACCGCCGCTGGCGGTTTGTGCATCGATGCGATCCACCGTGGTGTCGATATCGGCATTGCCACCCAGCTCACCAATACCGCTGCCCGCCGTCAGGCTGATATCGCCACCGACGAGGTTCGCACCTTCAGCCGCGGTGTCGTGGTCACTGATCGCACCGCCTGCAGTGACGGTGATGTTCTTCCTATCAGCGTCCGTACCAGCCACGACACGACCCAATGCGATGTCGCCCCCGCGTGCGGCGAGACTAACCGCCCCCCCGGCGCTCAAAAGGCCGCCGTCGTTCACGCTCAAGGCAGGACCGTCGGCCGTCTCCAACAGACCCGCCGCATCCAGATCCAGATCGCCGCCGGCCCTGACTTCAGCATCGACCTGTAGATTGCCGGCCGTGGTGGTCAGATCGATCTTCCCATTCCCGGCGGTGGTGACCGCCTGCGCTACGGTCATATTGCCGCCGGAAGTAACCTCGATGGCTCCACCCCCAGTGGTCATCGACTCAGTGGTCCCCGACTTCGTGTTGCTGCTGCCCAACGTCACATCGCCGGTCTCAGTGATGAAAATACCGCCGGTGGCACCAGTGATCTTCGCGTCGAGGCTGACCGCCTCGGTGTCGATATCGGCGTTTCCTGTCGCACCGATAGCGCCGCCCGCGGTCAGGCTGATCGCGCCGCCCACCAGGTTCTCATTGCCCGCACCTTCAACTGTAGTGTCGTAGTCACTGATCGCACCACCCGCGGTGAGGGTGATGTCCTTCCGATCACCAGTCGTACCGGCGATGATTTGACCCACGGCGAGATCGCCGGTCTCATCGATGTAGATGTTGCCGCCGGTGGCCTGCGCGT
>NZ_FLUY01000421.1 GCF_900092655.1 Candidatus Thiosymbion oneisti | reverse complement strand
TGGCTCGTTCCCACGCTCCAGCGTGGGAATGCCGTTGTGGCCGCTCCAGCGGCCAAGGTTTCATGACGCTGGAGCGTC
>NZ_FLUY01001140.1 GCF_900092655.1 Candidatus Thiosymbion oneisti | reverse complement strand
TCGGCGGTCCCGGGCCGGCTGGGACCGCCGTCTTTCAGACGGCTTACGGACCCCATGACCAGCTGTCGGCAACGCTCGGAGCAGACGCCCTCTGGGCCGCACCCGATAACGCCGAACAGCCGGCAGGTTTGATTCCCGCCGTGTATGCGAATGGTGACACCGGCCTGATGCTCTCCGCGGCGCGGAGCTTCCAGGTTCCCACGTAGCGCCTGGGAACGAGAAAACACATCCCGCCAGCCAGTCGCCAGCTACCAACCGGCGACTGGTAGCTGGTCGCCCTACCGGCGGGTTGCGCGGCCCCGACGCATCGGGGCGACCGCAGCCGCGCGCGGGGCCGCTTACCCGCCCTACGTGCTTAAGCGTCACCGACGCCGTTTGTGATTGCTTGAGCGCTGTTTTTCGTTCGCCCTCTCCCCAACCCCTCTCCCGGCGGGAGCGGGGCGAAGCTCGTAGGTTGGGCAAAGCCGGTAGGATGTGGTGAGCGCCCGCCTACCGCCCCAGGGATGGGGCAGGTAGGCAGCGAACCGCATCTTTGGACGGCGGCGTGCCCAACAAATCATTTAAATATTAACCACCATCCCCAACCTTTCTCCCCCAGGGAGCGGGGCTTTGAGGCTTGACTTAATGGCATTGCCTTGAATAGTACAGGATTTGCAGGATTTCACAGGATTCACAGGATGCCTTCATTAAATAAAAGAATCCTCTAAATCCCGGGTAATCCTGTAAATCCTGTCCATTAAACGCCCTCCCCGGCAACGCCGAACTTAATGGCATTGCCTTGAATAGTACAGGATTTACGGGATTTCACAGGATTCACAGGATGCCTTCGTTAAATAAAAGAATCCTGTAAATCCCGGGTAATCCTGTAAATCCTGTCCATTAAACACCCTCCCCGGCAACGCCGAATGACTTAAGAATTGCGCCCATTCGCAATCCTCATTTCCGGATCCGCACGATCTTCAGGTCCTCGACCGCCTTGGGCTTGGTGGTGACCGGCTTTTGGGCGCCCTGGGTGAGTGATTTCACCCGATCGGAGACATAGACCTCGAGCTCGGCTACGGAGATGTGGCCATCCCCGTTGTAGTCGGCCTTGCCTTCGCGGATGCCTTCCAGGAGCGCCTCGGTGAAGGCGCCGTTGCCCCATGCGGCATTTTCGTGGGAGAGCTGCTTGCCGGTGGACGAGGAGAATACGATCACCCCGGTCTCCGCGTCGGCCAGCTCGTTGGCGAAGCGGTCCATATCGGCCTGGGAGTCGGCCCGCCCACCGAGTACCCGCCCGGAGAAGCAGGTATCCAGAAACAGGATCGCCTTGCCCGCGACAGCACCGAGGAAGTCCTTGAAGTCGGTATCCTTCAGGGTAGTGCGTCTGAGCCGGCCCCGGTCCGTGTCATGGGGCAGGAAGCGATAGTGGCCCTCCTCCCTGACCCCATGCCCGGCCAGAAACAGGATCGCCACATCACGGCTGGTGGTCTGGCGTTCGAGCCAGTCCAGGCCGTCGAGCACGGCGGTCCGGGTCGCCTGCGTGTCATCCAGCAGGCGCGTCCTGACTTCACGATAGAGCCCGCGTTTCTTTTGGGGCTCGATGGCCGTGAGGAAATCCTGGGCGTCCTTGCCGGCGAATTTGAGATTGAGCGCGTCTTCTTCGTAGTTGCCCACGCCGACGGCCAGCACATAGAGGTCCGGCTTGTACCAGTCCTTGCTGCCGGTCCAATCGACGGCGAAATTGGCGGACTCGCTGGTGCCCTGTCGGTTACGGGCGATAATCGAGACCACCGATTTGCTGGGGGGGATTTCTAAGCTGATCTGGCCGATGACCGCCTGTTTTCCATCCCGGTACGAAGGATGGTGGGCGAGTACCTCGGCCGGACGCCCGTCGATGCGGGCCTCGATTCCTTCGATGGGTCCGGTTTCCGACCGGGCCTCGTAGGTGAGCACGAGCTTGGTCTCGGTGATCGAACTGCCGGCGGCAGGCGCCAGGATGGACACACTGGGTGGGCGGAGCCTGAGGACATCGCGGGTGACCGTCTCTTGCCCCCGGGCGGCGTCGGCCAGCCGCAGGGCCTGGTCCACATCCAGGGTCTCCAGCACCCTGGCGATCACATCCGGGCGATAGAATTGTTGGCGGAAGCGGGAGGCGCCGTAGAATTCGGCGGCCTGGTCCCGTTCCCGGTTGACATGCCAGCCCACCAGATCCTCACCGCCGGCGGAGGCCTGGTAGAAGCCCGCGGGCGTCCAGGCCACCCAGCGCCTGCCGTCCTTATGTGGAAACAGGGCGAGCAGCTCGGTGCCGTCCCGCAGCCGATACCAGCGGATGGTGCCGTCGCCGAAGGCGGCCACCGCCAGCTTGCCGTTGCCCGTAATATTGACCCCCCAGGCCACACCGGGCACGGGAATCCGCCACAGCGGCTTGCCGGTGCGGTCGAAGAGTCGGAGCGACCACTCAGTGCCGAGCAGGAAACGCTCGCCGTCCGGTGCAATGGCCAGGCTGCGTGACCGCTCGTAGTCATCGAGCCGCAAAGGCTTGCCATTCAGCTTCGGGTGATAAGTATTCTTCCAGTCGGTGATGTCCAGGCCCGGTGCTTTAGTACGGGGTGGCTTGAGTCCCAGTGCGGCGGTCTCTGTATCCTTTGGCCGGTCGTCCAACAGGAACAGGCGGCGCTCACTCAATGAGAACCGGGCCGGACGCTTACCCCAGGGTTCATAGCCGAACTGGACACTGCTGCCGTCGTGGGTGACCAGGAAGTTATCGAGATCGCCTCGAAAATCCGCAATCTCAGGCGGCTTAAAAATTCTCTGTTGGCCTCTAGCATCCAGCAGGCCCCAGGCAGGGTCAAAGGTGCCGAAGACCAGTCCGCCGTCGCTCAGATGCCGGAGATCCATGAGTGTATTCTTGGCGGCCGGCAACTCCGTGACACCGCCCCGACCGGCCCGATTCCAGCGAAGGATGAAGTAATTACCGTCCCGGTTGTACCGGCCGCCGGCGTAGAGATAAAGCCCGTCCTGGGACCAGGCGACGCTCATTAGGTTTCCGTTGCCGACGCCGGAGGTATCGGGGCGGTAGAGGAATCCGAGATCGGTGGCCGAGAGGACATCGACTGCTGTGGTGTCGTGGAAGCCCACGGCGATGCGTTTGCCGTCCGGTGAGAAGCGGGCCAGGAAGGGTCGCTCGCCGCCGGATGCCTTTTGCTTGGCGACGAGCCGAAAGCGCTCGTCGTACAGACGCAGATAGCCGTCATAGGAGGTGGTCACCAGCCGGCCCCGACCGTCGAAATGGGCGGAGTAACTGGAATCCCCATAGTCGCGATCCTGGAAGCGCTGCTCCCAGTCCTGGGAGCTATAGACCCGGATGCCGTTGGGACCATGCAGGCCGGCGGCCAGGTAGCGACCGTCCGGGGACCAATCGAGGTGATGGATAACGTTGGGCAGGCCCGTGAGGCGCCGTCGGAGCTGGCCGCTCTGCCGGTCGAACAGATAGATGGAGTGGGCATCTTCCCATTGGAAACGAGTCCAACCCCCTACGGCGACGGTCTGGCCGTCCGGGGAAATGGCGACGGCATAGATCTTCCCTTCATTGCCTTCACCGATAGGCAGGCGCAGGGTGCGCAACAGGTCCCCAGCCGGCAGTGACCAGATGCGTGCCGTCTTGTCGTCGGAGCCGGTGACCAGGAAACGCTCGGCCCGGTCCACGGCGATGCACCTTATGGCCGCCGTGTGCATGCCGGTCTCGATACGGGGGAAAGGTATCCGCGGGATCTCGGCCGCGGCCAGGGGAAAGGCCAAGGCCAGTAGCCAGAGCAGGATACCGGCCCCCAGCGATCCAGCCAGCCACTTGCGTATCATTTTGTTCATCTGGCTCCCAAGTTCTAGTACACCATTTCGCTTGATATTGCTCGTATACCGCTTGAGCTATTTAAGAGACTGAGAAAATGCTTTATTCACCACAGAGGCACAGAGAACACAGAGAATACACAGAGACGTTTTCTTTTCTCTCTGTCTTAAGTGGTGAGACGAAAAATCGATTTAAGATACGGTGAGCACAGAGAAAACATGAAGGAAATTCTCTGATTTTCTCTGTGTCCTCTGTGGTGAAACGAAAAATCCCCGCAATCGGTGAACGGGTCGGGATTTGCCACTTAAGACCTGAAGATTTCAGGGATGGTGGTTCATCCCTGAGAGCTATGAATTTGCAAGATCGATTGAAACTAGGTACTAGGGCCTGTTGACATTCAACTCGAACCGACTGTTTCCATAAGCGAACCACGAATAGACACGAATCCACACTAATTCG
>NZ_FLUY01000629.1 GCF_900092655.1 Candidatus Thiosymbion oneisti | reverse complement strand
GGTTGCCGAGCTGCTTGTGCGGGTGGACCTCCTCGTACAGCGTCAAACTGCGCCCACCCACCGGCAGCGACGCACGCCGCAAATGCAACGATTGATCGGCCTTCAAATCTGACCAGTCAATCAGGACCAAGGGCTCGGCAAGGCGCGCCAACGTT
>NZ_FLUY01001183.1 GCF_900092655.1 Candidatus Thiosymbion oneisti | reverse complement strand
GGTTGGGGTGAGGGCGAAAAAAACAGCGCACGATCGATCACAAACCGCGTCGGTAACGCTTAACTTAATGGCATTGGGTTCCACCCGCGCCGCGGCGACGGTGCTTTCCTTAGTCGAAACCGTCGTACTGCCGTGGTTAAAGAAGAAGGACCTTGTTTTTTTGCCGCGAATGAACGCAAATAGACGCAAATGAGACCCTTGCGTTCATTGGCGGCTGGATTTCTCTACTCGCAGCCGGAATGCACTAAAGCGGAGATGTGACAATGGCTCGAGTTTTCAATTTCAGTGCCGGCCCTGCGATGCTGCCGGAAGCGGTCTTACGACAGGCGCAGGAGGAACTGCTGGATTGGCATGGGAGCGGCATGTGTGTGGCGGAGATGAGCCACCGCGGCAAGGAATTCATGTCCATTGCCGAGCAGGCGGAGGCCGATCTGCGGGAGTTGCTCGCGGTCCCCGAGAACTACCGGGTGCTCTTCCTGCAAGGGGGGGCATCCGGCCAGTTCGCCATGGTGCCGATGAACCTACTGCGCGGCGGCGACCGGGCCGCCTATCTGAACACCGGCTCCTGGTCTAAGAAGGCCATCGCCGAGGCCAAGCGGTTCTGCGCGGTCGAGATCGCCGCCTCCACCGAGGACACGCGGTTCACCCACGCCCCCACCCAGATCGAGCTGAATCTGAGCCCGGAGGCAGCCTATGTCCACTACACCCCTAACGAGACCATCGAAGGAGTAGAGTTTCCCTGCGTGCCCGAGACCGGCGACCGGCCCTTGGCGGCGGATATGTCCTCCACCCTCCTGTCCCGGCCTATCGATGTCTCGCGCTACGGGGTCATCTACGCCGGGGCCCAGAAGAATCTGGGGCCGGCGGGGTTGACCGTCGTGATCGTGCGCGAGGATCTCATCGGCCGACCGCTGGCCGGGACGCCGACCATGTCCGATTACAAGACTCACGCTGACACTGGCTCCATGTATAACACCCCACCGACCTATGCCTGGTATCTGGCTGGCCTGGTGTTCCAGTGGCTCAAGCGCCAGGGTGGGTTGACGGCGATGGCGACGATCAATGAACGCAAGGCCAAGCTCCTCTATGCCGCCATTGATGCCTCCGGCCTGTATACCAATCCGGTGGAGCCTGCCAGCCGTTCGTGGATGAACGTGCCCTTTACTTTGGCCGACCCCACGCTGGATCAGCGGTTCCTGACGGAGGCCAAGGCGGCGGGCCTGGTTGCGCTCAAGGGCCACCGATCCGTGGGCGGTATGCGTGCGAGCATCTACAATGCCATGCCCGAGGAGGGGGTGCGGGTCTTGATCTCCTTCATGCAGGAGTTCGAGCGGCGGTACGGTTGATAGATAGAAAAAACCGCAAAGGCGCAAAGGGTAGCCGTAGATCCCTTGGGCGCGCCACCGTCCATGGCGGCTTTGCCCCAACCTCCACTGCTGGTGACTGGAAGCTGGCGACTGGTAGCTGGCGACTGGTGGCAGGCCGTCCTGTGCGCCTTTGCGGTTCGAACCCAATCGAAAAAATTTAGGCTCTTTATGGATTCCGGACAGCTAACGATCATAGCAGGGTTCCCCCGGACGTTTTGGAGTGCGGCGGCCACCTCACCCCGACGCTTACCGGAACCTCCAGCCCTAAGCATAAGCCGGGGGTCGGCCAAGTGGCACCATCCTGCCGCCGC
>NZ_FLUY01000423.1 GCF_900092655.1 Candidatus Thiosymbion oneisti | reverse complement strand
GGAGCAAATCCAGACGCTCCAGCGTCATGAAACCTTGGCCGCTGGAGCGGCCACAACGGCATTCCCACGCTGGAGCGTGGGAACGAGCC
>NZ_FLUY01000425.1 GCF_900092655.1 Candidatus Thiosymbion oneisti | reverse complement strand
TGACCGCAGCTACATGCCTATCAGCAATTCACATGGCAACCTCCTTTCAGATTGCTAGACTAACCAGGCTTCTCCTGACGCACCAGAGAACACAGAGAGCACAGAAAAAGGCACCGGCCAATGCTCTGCGTTCTCTGTGTCTTCTGTGGTTTAAACTTCACAAACTGGCAGCTGATGCCACCGCTTTTGCGACACCCTCGCCGGGAGAGGGGCTTTGAGGTTTACTCAAATAGCATTGGGCCGCAGGCTGACTTCACCGGCCTGGAAGGTCCGGATATTGCCGTCTATGTCCAGGCGCAGTGCGCCTTGTGGGGTCACCCCGGCGTGGAGACCTGAGAAGCTTTGGTCGGCCAAGCGGATTGTGACCGGCTCGCCGCGGTAGCGATCGAAACGCTCCCACGCCGGGAGGAAGGGGCCGAGCCCGTCGCTGCCGTAACGCACCATGACCTCGGTGAGGCGCTCCGCCAACCGGGCCGCGAGTCGGTTGCGGCTAATGGCGCCGAGCCCGGCAACGGAATCCAGGTCGGTCCAGGGTTGATCGATCGCAGCGGCCTGGGCCGCGGGGAGACGGGTGTTCAACCCCAACCCGAGCACCACCAGGCTTGGGCCCTGGGCCTCGCCCGCCACCTCCAGGAGCAGGCCCGCGAGCTTGCGGCGGTGCCACAGGACGTCGTTGGGCCACTTGAGGCCGATGTCGGGTATGCCTTCCGCCTCCAGGACGCCGGCTACCGCGGTGCCCGCGGCCAGACTCAGGCCGCCGAGCACCGCCGGTCCCAAGGGGTAGCGCCACAGCAGGGAGAGATAGATGTTGGTGCCGAAGGGGGAGACCCAGGTCCTGCCGCGCCTCCCGCGTCCGGCCCGCTGGCGTTCGGCGAGACACAGGGTACCCGACGGCGCGCCCTGTTGCGCCTCGCGCATCAAGTGGCTGTTGGTCGAGTCGATATCGGCGTAGACCTCCAACCGCTCGATCCGGTGCCGGGCCTGGTGCGGGATCGCGGCTAGGATGCGTTCGGCACCGAGCAGCTCGAGGGGCGCCGCCAGGCGATAGCCGCGTCCACGCACCGAGCGGACCTCCAGCCCCAGTATCTCACCGGCCTTGTGTACCGCCTTCCAGACCGCCGCTCGGCTGAGACCTAAGGCCTGCGCCAGGTCTGCGCCGGAGTGGAGCTCGCCGTCGGCGAGCCGGCGGATAATCCTCAAGTGGGTTTCCATTCTCGCAAGACAGCCGATCTATTGACGCTCGTCAGTGATTAAGGCCCCCGAATAACATAGATTAACCTTCCTGTATGCGTCGGAGCCAGTCTCCGGTCGCCTAAAGGATGCTGTAACGAGGGTACTCATGGCTACCTTGGAAGCTGTACGGAGCCAGGATACCCCGCCGTCCAGCGTAAGAAAATAAAGGCGCTCGAAATGCCGTGTCTGCCTGTGCCTGTGATCTGCCTGCCGCCCGCCGGCAGGCGGGCCAGGCACTTAAACAAGTGAGCGTCGGGCCGGAGAATCCTTAGGGATCGAGGGTTCTTCAAGGTCCCCTTATAAAAATCCCGGTCGTCGTAGCACCGGGGCAGCATCAGCCACAGAGGAGGATCCCCCATGGGGTGGAAGATACCACGCCTTTCCCGCCGTGCGTTCCTGAAAACCACCGGCTACGGCACCGCCGGACTGAGCCTGCTCTCTCCCATTTCTCCCCTCGGCGGCATGGTCGGCAAGGCCGTCGCCAAGGATGAACAGGAGCAGGAGGAGGTCACCTATAGCATCTGTAATTTCTGCTCGTCGCTGTGCAACATAGAGGTCACTACCCGCACCAAGAACAGCGACAAGCGCATTGCCAAGATCGACGGCAACCCCAACTCCACGCTCAACCGCGGCAAGATCTGTGCCCGCGGTCAGGCGGGGATGCGCCAGACCTATGATACGGACCGCCTCAAGACGCCCATGATTCGCGTCGAAGGGACCAAGCGCGGCGAGTACAAGTTCCGCGAGGCGAGCTGGGAGGAGGCCTGGAAGTATATCGAAGACAAGCAGAAGTCCGCGAAGATCCAGCCCTGGGAATGGACCATGGTGGGCGGCTGGACCTCCTGCGTCTTCTATATGAACTGGGCCGTGCCCTTCGCGGTGGCCAACCAGGTGCCCAATATCATCGCCTCGCCCATGCAGCACTGCGTGACCACCGGCCACCTGGGCACGGACATGGTCACGGGCAACTTCAACATCCACGACGAGGTCCTGCCGGATTTCGATAACGCCAAGTACATCCTGTTCGTGGCTAACAACGCCTCCATCGGGGCGGTCTCTACCTGCCGCATGGTGCGCTTCGCGGAGGGTCGCAAGCGGGGCGCCAAGGTAGTGGCGCTGGACCCGCGCTGTTCCGAGACCGCGGCCAAGGCGGACGAGTGGATCCAGATCCGTCCGGGGACCGATCTGGCCTTCATGCTGGCCCTGATGAAGATCATGATGGAGAAGGGGTTCTACGACGGCGAGTTCCTCCGGCGCTACACCAACATGCCGTTCCTGGTCTACACGGACGACCAGGGCGAGCTGCGAATGGTCACCGACGAGGAAGGTCGTCCCAAGGTGGTGGAAGAGGGCCTCGGCAACATCCGCGTGCTGGAACAGTTCAGCAACAACAATTTCAAGGAGGCCAGGAGCACGACAGCGCAGGACAGCACCGACGTCGACCACGTCCACGGGCAGGAACAGCCCGGCAGCGGCGGTTCCACGCGCGGCGAGGACCACTACGCCGTCCCCTCCGGGGCGGGGCAAGACCCGCATGTTGCTGCGGCTCATACTCCCAAGGACGACCAGACCCTCACCTTCCTGCCCGCCCTCAAGCTGTCGCAACCTGTCATGGTCGACGGCAAGCCGGTCAAGACGGTGTTCGAGGCCCAGCTCGAGGCGCTCGCCGAGTACACCCCCGAGTGGGCGGCGGCGATTACCGGCATACCCAAGGAGACCATCGAGCGCATCTCCCGCGAGTTCGGCACCACCCGCCCGGCCATCGTGGACCCGGGCTGGCACGGCGCCCGCTTCGGCAACGCGCTGATGCTGCGCCGGGTGCAGGCCATGGTGCAGGCGCTCACCGGCGGTATCGACAGCGTGGGCGGCTGGGTAAACTCCGGCGAGGTGCATCACAAGGCGGCCCATATGTACAAGGACATGGAAGAGATGGGTATATCCATAGACGCCTTGGTAGGCAAAATGCACGAGCCTTTGTTAAACCTGGCCGGCCTGGCTTTTATCAAGCTGGTCATCGGGGCCTTCTCCGACCAGAAAGGCCAGTTCTTCAAGCATGGTAAGCCCGGCTGGTCCTGGGCCTTCAGCCAGCAGGAAAAGGAGGCCGGCCGGTTCAACGTCGCCCTGCCGGTGATGACCGACACCGGGCTCCAAGAGTCGGTGAAGGGCGAGCTGCAATTCAAAGGCGAGCCCTATCGGACCCGGGCCTTTCTGATCAACGCGGCCAACCCCGTCCGTCACTACTATCCCGATACCTATTGGCGGGAGGCCCTGAGTCACGAGAACGTGGAGCTGGTGGTGGCCGTGGACGTGCTGCCTTCGGATACGGTCCCCTACGCGGACGTGATCCTGCCCAATAGCACCTACCTGGAGCGCGACGAGCCTACCCTCTACGGCAACGGCACCAACCAGGACCTGGCCTTGACTACCCGCTATGCGGCCATCGATCCTCTTTACGACACCGATGAGATGGCGGACATCCTGTACCGGCTAACCGGCATCATCAGCGGCAATCAGGGGCAGGAGGGTTTCCTGCAGATGATGGAGATGCTGGTGGGGCTCAAGGCCGCGAACGTCAAGAAGTACTACGCCGAGACCCAACAGACGCATCAGGACAGGAAAGGGCAAGGGGCCTTCGCCGCCGCCTGCCGCAAGGCATCCTTCAACTTCTACGCCGAGCGTATTAAGACTACCCCGCAGCACATCGATAAAGTGCTGCGCGAGAAGGGGGTCTATCACGAAGAGGATATGCGTGAGATCCTCGCCCACCAGGCCATGCCGCGTAAGATCCCGGTGCCCACTGACAGCGGCCGGGTAGAGTTCTTCAGCGGCCTGATGCGCGCGCAACGCGACCTGGGCCACACCCAGGACAACTTCCAGGTGCTGGCCGGCTGGATCGCCCCCGAGATACCGGACGGCAAAGCGTTGGGAGCGGATGAGTTCTATTTCATCTACGGCAAGTCGCCCACCGTTTCCCACGCCTCCACCAACAGCAACAACCCGGTGCTGTCCGGCATCAACAAGTTCAAGGACGACATCTACAAGGGGGTCTGGATGCATCCGGACCGGGCCAAGAAGCTGGGCATCGGGAGCGGAGACCCGATCCGGCTTACCAACACCAAGTCCGGTCAGGAGGCCAAGGGTCGCGCCTATGTCACCCGCCTGGTACAGAAGGACACCTTGTTCATTCATTCCTCCTTCGGCGTGGAGAATAAGGCCCTGACCCGGACGTCCGGGGACGGTACCGCGACCAGCACGCTCATCCCCCATCAGGTGGAGCCCGTGGTGGCCGGATTCAGGTCCCAGGAATTCACCCTCAAAGTAGCTCGCGCTTAAGGCTGGGAGGATCTAAGACATGGCTAAATACGCGATGGTCATCGACCTCAACACCTGCGTGGGCTGCAATGCTTGCATGGCCGCCTGCACCCTGGAGAATCAGATGCCCGTAGGGCAAATCGAGGAGGATGGGGAGATCAAGTGGGATACCACGAAGTGGCGGACCTATGTCCACGACGAAGAGATCGGCGTGGGCAACGATGTGCACCGCCGCTTCTTCCCGCGCCTGTGCAACCACTGTGACAACCCGCCCTGCATGAGTGTCTGTCCCACCGGGGCGACCTATAAAACGGACGACGGCTTCGTACTGGTGAACGAAGACCTCTGCATGGGCTGCCAGGCCTGCGCCATGGCCTGTCCCTATAAGGCCCGGGTGGACATCACCTACGCGGACGTCCGGCAGGGCAAGGAGTTCTACGGCTCGGACTACCGCCGCACCCGTCCCAGCGTGGACAAGTGCTCCTTCTGCAACCACCGGGTCGAGAAGGGCTTAAAACCCGCCTGCGTGGAGACCTGCGTGGGCGAATCGCGGATGTTCGGTGATCTGGACAACCCCGAGGATCCGGTCGCCCAAATGGTCGCGAGCGGGGAGGCCCAACCGCTGATGCCCCACATCGGCACCCGGCCCAATGTCTACTACATCAACGATATGAAGCGGAGGGGCTGAGATGGAAGTCAACATCACCTACGAGACCCAGGACATCTGGACCTGGTGGTTCGCCGTCTACCTGTACACCGGCGGGCTCGGCGCGGCGGTGGTGGCGGTGACCTTCTTCACCGACATGTATCTCAAGGCCCATCGCAACCTGGTGCTCTGGGGAGCAGGCGCCGGGTTCGTGCTGCTGTCCCTGGGCTCCCTCATGTTGTTCTGGCATCTGCTCGATCACCTGGCGGTAATCCATGTGTTCAACCCGTTGGCCATGTTCAACCAGCCGATGGCCTGGATCGCCTGGGGCACCCAATTCATCCTCTGGATGATGATTTTTGCCGTGCTCTACGCGATTCCCTATGCCCGGGTGACCCCCTTGTTCCAGAACGCGCCGCTGCTCGGCAAGGCCCTGGAATGGGGTTTCGTGGTCAAACTGAGCGACTTCGTGGAAAAGTACCGCAAGCTCTTCGGTTGGCTCGCGGTCGCCACCGGGGTGGGCGTTGCCGTCTACACGGGTCTGTTGCTGCAATCCTTCCCCGCCGTGGCCCTGTGGGCGAATCCGGGGGTGGTGGTACTGTTCACCGTATCCGCTTTCTCCACCGCCATGGCCTTCCTGCTGCTCATCATGTACACCATCATCAAGGACGACGCGGATGAACACCTCCGGGTGCTCTACGAGCGCAGCGATCTGGGATTGATCGGAGCCGAGCTTTTGATCATCCTCTCCTTCTTCTTCTACCTGCAACGGGGACCCGAATCGGCCATGCGGTCGTGGGAGATCCTGTTCACCGACCTGGGTTGGCTGATCGGCTTTATCGGGTTCGGCCTTATCGTCCCCTTCTTCCTGGAGCTCAAAGGGGTCATCAAGGGCTGGACCAGTCATGCACCCATCATCGCCGCCTCCATCTTCGTGCTCGTCGGCGGTTACCTGCTGCGGCACTATTTCATGTATGCAGGGGTCTACGCCTACCCTTGGTAGGATGAGCCCGTAGCACCCCGGCGGATCAAAGAGGCGCGCAAGCGCCTCTTCGCGTAATTGGGGATGCCTTTGAGCCGCTAAGGTGGTTGCAACCTGATATATTTCTGCGTCAGCTGCCGATAGAATCAAGCATCGATCTCCTGCATTTCTACAGACCACAGAATGGGAGGGAGAGAGAGACGCAGACGGTTTGGAAGAAAGCAGTTTTCCGCAAAAGGTCACGCTTGTAGGTACGTTTGGGAGATAGGGACAAGAAAATGCAACCGGCACTTCAACCTACCCTCTACGAGTCCCTGG
The DNA here is from genome assembly GCF_900092655.1 of Candidatus Thiosymbion oneisti. Lineage (GTDB taxonomy): Bacteria > Pseudomonadota > Gammaproteobacteria > Chromatiales > Chromatiaceae > Thiosymbion > Thiosymbion oneisti. The sequence goes on along the minus strand of NZ_FLUY01000425.1, from coordinate 74 downwards.
AGGCCCTGCCTGAAGGGGTGACCGGGGAGATCCTGAATGGGCAGCTGCATACTCACCCGCGGCCTTCCGCGGCT
>NZ_FLUY01000717.1 GCF_900092655.1 Candidatus Thiosymbion oneisti | reverse complement strand
GCAGCCAAGCGGGTGTTAGAGCCGATCTTCGAGGCAGACTTGGTGCCCGTCTTCTTTGGTTTTCGGCCTGGCCGCTCAGCGCATGATGCGCTCGACGCGGTGCAGGAAGGCGTGAGGGACGGACTGAACAGCGTGTACGATGCCGATCTCAAAGG
>NZ_FLUY01000532.1 GCF_900092655.1 Candidatus Thiosymbion oneisti | reverse complement strand
AATAGAGTTGTTCCCGATGCGAGTCTTTAAAAATCAATCGGTTATATTGGAACATGAGGCCGACACGGTGGTCGTTGACCAGAAAACAAAGGGTTAGACGCCAAATGGTCCTCGTAACATACTGATTTTAAAG
>NZ_FLUY01000723.1 GCF_900092655.1 Candidatus Thiosymbion oneisti | reverse complement strand
CGTTCAGCCTCGGTTGTCCACGCCCGCATCGCAAGGCGCGCCTAACCCGACCTACAAAACTTAACTTAATGGCATTGAAC
>NZ_FLUY01000428.1 GCF_900092655.1 Candidatus Thiosymbion oneisti | reverse complement strand
AGACCCTGCTCCAGACCCTGCTCCAGACCCTGCTCCAGACCCTGCTCCAGACCCTGCTCCAGACCCTGCTCCAGACCCTG
>NZ_FLUY01000429.1 GCF_900092655.1 Candidatus Thiosymbion oneisti | reverse complement strand
CTGGAGCAGGGTCTGGAGCAGGGTCTGGAGCAGGGTCTGGAGCAGGGTCTGGAGCAGGGTCTGGAGCAGGGTCTGGAGCAGGG
>NZ_FLUY01001216.1 GCF_900092655.1 Candidatus Thiosymbion oneisti | reverse complement strand
CTTGTCTGCATCGGCTCTCTACAACCGACCAGGGGCGGCTTTGTTAGTTCTACTATTTACAGCGCACTACACTAGCGTCCGCTTCACCGGACCACAGCCAACAAAAAAGGGCTGGCCGGGAGACGGCGCAACCCTTTGGTTTTTTTGGCGTCCCCAAGGGGAGTCGAACCCCTGTTGTCGCCGTGAAAGGGCGATGTCCTAGGCCTCTAGACGATGGGGACGAGGTTGGTTACCAGAAAAATCCGGTCATCGAATCAGACCGGATCTTCTTAGGATTGGTGGAGCCAGGCGGGATCGAACCGCCGACCTCAACACTGCCAGTGTTGCGCTCTCCCAGCTGAGCTATGGCCCCTCGATTCGGAATCAAAAATTATAACTTTTAAGCTCGTGGATCGTCCAGTGATTTTTCTGACCACCAGGACAGCCGTAAGTCAGACGAGCTCCTATTCTTAAAGGACAATCGATACGCCCTTCGGGCTTGCACCTGCGCCCTTGAGGAGGCATTTTATGGTCCTATGTATCCTGTGGGGAGCTGAGGATGCCCCCTCCAGCACATGGAAATGACGGCACTCGCAAACCGCGCTTTGTGAGTATCGGCTTGAGAAATCCCCAGGATAGGATTTTTCAAGATCCCCTTCAGTCAACTCGGAGCCTTAGGCAATGAAACGCATTCTGCTGTTCCTGGCGACTAACTTTGCCGTGCTGATGGTCATCAGCCTGGTCTTCAAGCTGCTCGGTTTCGATGGCCTGCTCGCGGCGAACAATATGGATCTCAACCTGAGCGCCGTGCTCGTCTATGCCGCGATTGCCGGGTTCGCCGGTTCTCTGATCTCACTGTTCATGTCCAAGGGCATGGCGAAACGCTCCATGGGGGTACAGATCATCGAACACCCCGGCACCCCCTTTGAGCACTGGTTGATGCAAACCGTGTCCCGACAGGCCCAGTCCTCCGGCATCGAGATGCCGGAAGTAGGGATTTTCGACTCACCCGACCCCAACGCCTTCGCTACCGGCTGGAACCGCAACGCCGCCCTGGTGGCGGTCAGCACCGGACTCCTCCAGCACATGACGAAGGACGAAGTAGAGGCCGTGGTGGGTCATGAGATAAGCCATGTAGCCAATGGTGACATGGTGACCCTGACCTTGATTCAAGGGGTCGTGAACACCTTTGTGGTCTTCCTGTCGACGGTTATCGGACACCTGATCGACCGCGTGGTCTTCAAGACCGAGCAAGGCCATGGCCCCGCCTACTACATCGTGTCGATGATCGCCCAGGTCCTGCTCTCGATCCTGGCCACCATGATCGTGATGTGGTTCTCCCGCTACCGGGAGTTCAAGGCCGATGCCGGTGGCGCACGCCTTACCAGCAACCGGAAGATGGCCGACGCCCTGCGTCGCCTGCAGACCGCAACCGAGCCGAGGGATCTGCCGTCCGGCGAGTTCGCCGCCTTCGGCATCAGCGGTGGCGTCGGTGATGGCCTCAGGCGCCTGTTCATGAGCCATCCCCCGTTGGAGGAACGCATCGCTGTCCTCCAAGGACGGGGCTGAGCCGGGTCTTTGGTCCACTACCGCCGCGCTACCCCAGCCGGGATGCACGCCCTTGTTGAGCGAGATCCCCTATCGGGCCGACAGCACTGTCTATTTCGGGCCCTTGGCGGAAAGGGCCTGGGCTGTCTTCCTCGATAGCGGCCGTCCCCTGACCGGGGCCGGCCGCTATGACATCCTCGCCGCCGATCCCTACATCACCCTGACCACCCGTGGCGACGTCACCGAGATCCGCCACGCCGATCAGGTACAGCTATCCCCCCACGACCCCTTCGCCTTACTGCGCGGTCAGTTGGGCGAGCCGGTGCCCCCTGTGCCTGACCTGCCCTTCCGCGGAGGGGCCATCGGTTGGTTCGCCTACGACCTGGGCCGCCGTATCGAGCGGTTGCCGACGCTGGCCGAAAACGCCGAGCAGCTCCCGGACATGGCGGTGGGCATCTATGACTGGGCCCTGGTCGTGGATCACCTTGCCCGCAAGACCCGGCTGGTAAGTCTCGGGCGCGACCCTCGGACGCGGGAGCGGTGGGACACGCTGCTCTCTATGTTTCGGGACCCCCGACTCGCCCCTACCCGCAGCCGGCTCCGGGTCCTGGGTCCGCCGCGCTCCAACCTGACCCGGGACGAATATGGCCGGGCCTTCGATCGGGTCAAATCCTACCTGCTCGAAGGCGACTGCTATCAGGTCAATTTGGCCCAGCGCTTCTCGGCCCCGGTCGCCGGCGACCCGTTCGCCGGCAACCTATTTGCCGGCTATCGGATACTACGGCGGCTCAATCCGGCACCCTTCTCCGCCTACCTGAAAACCCCTTTTGCCCAGGTCCTGAGCTCCTCGCCGGAGCGCTTTCTCGCGGTTCGGGACGGGCAGGTCGAAACCCGGCCCGTCAAAGGCACCCGGCCGCGGGGACGCACCCCTGCGGCAGACTCCGCCTTGCAACGGGAGCTGGCCACCAGCACCAAGGAGCGGGCCGAGAACCTGATGATCGTGGATCTGTTGCGCAACGACCTAGGAAGGGTCTGTAGCCCTGGCAGTGTGCGGGTCCCCAGGCTGTTCGAGGTGGAAAGCTATGCCACCGTACACCACCTGGTCAGCACCGTCACCGGCCGGCTGGCTCCAGGGCAAGATGCCGTCTCGCTGCTGCGGGCCTGTTTCCCTGGTGGCTCCATCACCGGTGCCCCCAAGATCCGGGCCATGGAGATCATCGAGGAGTTGGAACCCCATCGCCGCGGGGTCTATTCCGGGGCCATCGGCTACCTGGGCTGCGACGGTGCCATGGACACCAACATCGCCATCCGTACCCTGATCCACAGCGCGAGCACCATCCGCTTCTGGGCCGGCGGCGGGATCGTGCACGACTCCCAGGTCGAGGAGGAATATCGAGAAACCCTCGACAAGACCACGGCCCTATTGCGGCTGCTGGAGCACGAGCAGCTGACCGGCGTCGGCGGGTAGGACCGGCGAATAGCGTGGGCAGCGGCGAGCGCCGATGAATCCGTAGGGTGGACTGTGCCCACCGCCGGCATCAGAAATTCGGTCGTGTTCGCGTTTTGAATCCGCAGATTACGCAGATTTTCACAGATTGTTTCGTTTTTTATCTGTGAAATCTGTGTAATTTGGCGGATACGGAGCGGAAGGCTCAGAGGCTGCCTGAAAACTAAGAAGCTGTTTGGTTAAAGTCCCCGCGGTCCGCACAGCGGACCCTACAGTCAATCGGGTGGTTAGCGTAGGGTCCGCTGCGCGGACCTTCTTAAGTAGAATATTCAGCCAGCCTCTTAAGCATGAATGGAAAGGGTCGCCCTCCCCATCTCTACAAAATCGTGGCTATTCAATGCCCTGACCACGTTGGGAAGATACCTGAGCACCACCGTCTCCAAATCTCGGTTGCTGATGTTGCCCGTGGAGATCAGAAGGAGCTTTTTCGGGTGCCGGTGAAGTAAAAACGAGTTTACGAAATCTGCGTCCTTCGTCACCACGACGCGTTCTTCCTCATCCGCAATGGCCGTGATCATATGATCGGAGGTGCGATTTTTCTCAGGCAGGTCGAGTGTGTGTATGACATCGTGTCCTGTTTTAGTCAACGACCCGACAAGGCCGCGAGGTAACTGGGCATCGACGAGAAACCTCATGCGGCAAAGGCCTGGGTACGCTTGGTTCGGCTCAATTCGGCCGCGAACGCCAAGACGGCCAGCAGATCTTCACGTTCCAGGTCCGGGTAATCGTCGAGGATATCCTCGCAGCTCATACCGGCACTCATAAGCTCCAGCATCGTTTCCACGGGGTAGCGTAGCCCTCGGATAACGGGTTTGCCGTGGCAGATGTCGGGGTCGATGGTGATGCGACTCAGCAGGTTAGCCATATCTGATTTCGGATACATTTGTTCATAGCGACTGATAGCTGGCAGCGAGAAGCCACGATCAACCCACTGGCACCGCGTCCTTGAACAGGCGGAAGAAGTTATCGCGGGTGGGCTATGCCCACCGCCGGCATCAGGAATTCGGTCGTGCTCGCGTTTTGAATCCACAGATTACGCAGATTTTCACGGATTGCTCCGTTTTTCATCTGTGAAAATCCACGTAATCTACGGATACGGAGTGGAAGGCTCAAATTTCAAACCGTAGAGCAACGGTCCGTGTAGACCGCCATGATCTGTTTGAGCTCGCGCAGAAGCCAGCGGCACTCTTCCGCGCTGAGTCCCTGGGTTTCGGGCAGATCGCCACCCTGCTCTAAGACATCGATAGACTGCCATACCTGCCGGCAACCTTTCCCGCATAAGGCCTCGAGCCGGGCTTCCAATCTGTATCGATCAAAGGGACTCAAAACTACCGTCTCAGCGCTGACCTGCGGAGATTACATACTCCTCATACAAGGATCTTCCGTCGCGATGCATTCGAAACTCAGCCACGTCTTAAGGCGAAAGCAGGCACAGCCCGGGGATTTTCTCGAAGTCCTTGGTGTTGTTGGTTAACACGGCATAGTCGTGTGTAATCGCTGTGGCCGCGATCTGAAGGTCATGCACGCTTAGGGACTGTCGTCGTGAGTTTCTCAACTGGTGCGCGTAGATTTCTGCGTAAGCCCGCGCCACTTCCAAATCAAAGGGCAACACAGGGAGAGTCTCGATAATCGCCTCTGACCAAGTGAGGCGGCGAATGCGAACTGATGCATTTTTGGCCAAAGCGACACCGGCCAATAATTCCGAAACGGTTACTGCTGCCATGTAGAACCGCTCGTTATTGTCAAAAAATAACGAGAGATCCCTTCTAGCATGCTCCGCATTGAGAAAGACGTTGGTATCGACTACGACTCCCATGGCGAGGGGGGTAAGCAGGCTTGTTTCCGGATCGTGCGTAGGTCATCGGCAAGAACCGTACGCTCGGCCGACGACCAGGGATTGTGTTCCAGCAGCGCCCGTAATTCGGAAGCCGAGGCGCCATCCTCGGAAGGTGGCACCAATCGTGCCACCTCGAGGTTCCCGCGGGTGATAACTAAGCGCTTGCCTGAAATGCACACGTAGTCGATCAGCGATGTCAGATTGCGAGCCAATTCCGTCGCGGTTACCTGGCCTTGGATCGTCGCCATGAGCGAATACCTCATCTTCGAAATCAGAGTTTAGAAGAGGGATCTGGACGGTTACTCATTTTTCAATTGTCTGAGTTAATTCGCCTTGTCAGGTGTTTTTTGTATAACCAGTTACCCAGGATACCACCAATCAATAATAGGGCCAGCCATCGGAATAAAATGAGAAAATTCCAACAACCTGTTTTGGCACATGGGCCGGGTGAAAGATTCATGAGTTTCAGAGGCTGTCTGGTTAAAATGGATCCGAGCGTTCTGTTGCGTTACGCTGCGTTTGACGCCGTGTCGGTCCGGGTGCGGTCCTGGGTTGTTTGGCGTTGGTTGTGGGAAAAGATCCCTCCTGCGTCGGGACCAGTCCGGCGTGTTGGGTTCAGGATTGCTTTTAACCAGACAGCTTCTCATATATATAATGCAATAGAATAACTGGTGCGCAGGGGGGGACTCGAACCCCCACAGGTTTCCCCACTAGAACCTAAATCTAGCGCGTCTACCAATTCCGCCACCTGCGCTTCTAGCAGGAGAGATTCTATACGGCTTCGGCGTGCCCGTGGAGGCGATAGGTCACTTACTGCCGGCAATCATGTATGCGGGCAGGCCCACATCCTTCTGGCTCATGGCCTGCTCGTAACCCAGCTCGCCTTGCCGCCTGGCCTTCTCGGCCAGCTGATTGGCCGTTGCGAAATCGCCTTTCGCCGCGGCCTGTTCGGCCTGCTTCAGGAACTTGCCGATATCGCGCCACTCGCCGCCTACTGTGGCGGCCTTCTTGCGAGCTTCGCGCGCCGCGGTCATCGCCTTCTCAAAGTCGGCCTGGTCGTCGGCCCAGCTACCCGTAGGGAGACCGGCGGCCAACGCGGCGACCAGGATCCCGGCGGAAAAATGATGGGTTCTCATGTTCGATGGACTCCTCTGTGCTCCAAAGCGAAGACCCACGCCCTAGGCGCAGGCCTCTGAGCGGTTATTTGCGTGCGACTATTTGTGTGTGACTATTTGCGCGCACCAGGCCCATTCAAAGGCAGGCCGTTCTGCATGTAGGTCAGGAAGTATTCCAGATTGCGGTACTCCTCACCCTGGACCTTGAAGGGCTTGGCCCGCACCTGCTTGTTACAGCCCGAGAAACGCCGGTGCAGGGTACCTATCTCGCCCCACTTGGAACGGTAGACCGGAAAGTGGGTGGTATGACCGAGGGCCGGGCTCAGGATATCCGAGCGCAACAGGTTACCGGGATTTTGCACGTGACAATTGGCGCAGGAGAAATTGAGTTGACCGCGGCGGGCAAAGTAGAACTGCTTGCCCTTCTCGTAGGCCTCCAGTGCCTTGGGGTCGTCCTCCGGAATCTCTACCTTGGTGAGCTGCCCGCGGGACTGGTACCGGAGGTAGGAAAGGATATCGGCGATGGGGCCTTTTTTGTATTTGAGGGGCCCCTCACCATTGGCCTCGCGGCATTCATTGATGGCCAGCGGCAGGGTGACGACCATACCGCGCTCCTTGTCCCAGTAGGGATATTTTCCTGCGATTGCGGGGCCGTTTGGGAAGCAATCCCGATAGGTCTTGCCGTTGGCGAAGGGTGTGTTCCACATTTTCTCGCCCTGGGAGATAGCCATCTCATAGGGCGGAAATTCCTCGATGGCCTCCCAGCTTTCGCGGCTGACGGGGTCGATCGCATAGACCCCGTTTATGAAATCCTCCTTAGGAACATTGGGGAAGCGCTTCTGGTAGTAGCTCTGCCAGATCGCTTGGTCTGCCTGGGGCGTAGCCAGCGCGACGCCGCCCCAGGTCAGGCCCAGTACCATAACCAGCGCCGCGGTCAGCATAATGATCTTGTTCATCCGGTTGATTTCCTCCGGGTATTCAGTAAGTAGGTCCGACCGGTCAGAGCGACCAGATGTATTCGAGCACGTCGTTGAGCTGCTGCTCGGTAAGGATGCCGTGCTTACCGAACGGCGGCATGCTGGAGTCGGGATTGGCAACGGTTGCATCCCAGATCTGGGCGCGTAGCTTCTCCTTGTCCGGGTAGCGGGCCTGCATTCCAATCAGGGGGGGACCGATATTACCGGGGCTTTCGATATCCGGCATTACATGGCAGGCCATGCAATTGCCCAGCTTACGATCATTCGCGATCTCCTTGCCCGCCTCCGGATTGCCTGTCGGGGCATCCGCGGCGTTAAGGCCGGGCGCCAAGGCCAACACGCAGGCGGCGATTAGGGCCGTGCCTACCGCTCCGGCCAAGGTCGTTTTCAACGCAATCATCTATTGCCTCCTTCGAGTTGCCCTCTATCAGGAAGGTAGGTCGGGTTAGGTGTGTACCGCCGCGTTGAGGGATGCAAACCGGCTTGAACGCGCCGTAACCCGACAAGAAATCTTAATTTGACCCGCAGATTTTCACAGATTGTTTCGTTTTTATATCTGTAAAAATCTGCGTAATCTGCGGATATAGAGATGTTATTACAAACTATCCCTTGCACCCAAGGGGAGAACGACACGCTCGCCTTGGCAGCATTGGCCGTCGAGGCGCGATCCAGGCATACTAAGAGCCTGTCTGGCATACGGCTGTTCTGCTGCGGAATCGAGGCGGCCGGTCAGATTTCCCGCTCGCTTTCGTTAAATAGGCCTACTATTCGCCTCAATCGAGCAGAAAATCTGCCTCGACCCCTCGATCCCTCGCTGCCAGACAGGCTCTAACCCCGCGAGGAGGGACGATGAGGAAGGACACCTGGACCATACAGCCTCGACAGATTAGGAGGAGCCCCGGATGACGCTCGCGCGACGTGAATTCATCAAGCTCTTAAGTGTAGCCGGCGCGGCCGGCCTGTTGCCGGCGTCCGTGGTCGCCGCGATGCGGCAACCGTCGGACCTCTACGAGCTACCCGGATTTGGCAATGTCACCCTGTTGCACATCACCGATACCCACGCTCAGCTCAACCCCATTTACTTTCGCGAGCCCAACGTGAATCTGGGCATCGGCCCGGCCTTGGGCAAGGCGCCGCATGTGGTGGGTGACGCATTCCTGAGGCACTTCGGCATCGCGCCGGGCGGGATCGAGGCCCATGCCTTTACGTTTTTAGGCTTCGACGAGGCCGCCCGGCGATTCGGCAAGGTGGGCGGCTTTGCCCATCTCAAGACCCTGGTGGATCGCATCCGCGCCGAACGGGGCGACGGCAACAGTCTGTTGCTGGACGGCGGCGATTCCTGGCAGGGCTCGGGTACCGCTTACTGGACTCGGGGTAGGGACATGGTCGGCGCCTGCAATCTGCTGGGGGTGGACGTCATGACCGGTCATTGGGAGTTCACTTACCGCGACGAAGAGGTCATCGAGAATATCGGCGCCTTCAAGGGCGATTTCGTGGCCCAAAACATCGCCGTGCGCGACGAGGCTCTGTTCGACTATCGATTCCCGGAATTCGCCGGCTTCGACGAAGATGCGGGTCTGGCCTTCAAACCCTACACCATCAAGACAGTGGGTGGCTTCAAGGTCGCCGTCATCGGCCAGGCCTTTCCTTATACCCCCATCGCCAATCCGCAACGCTTCATTCCGGACTGGACATTCGGGATTCAGGAGGAGCGTATGCAGGAGCTGGTCGATAAGATTCGCGCGGAGGAGAAGCCCGCCGTCCTGGTGCTCCTCTCCCACAACGGCATGGACGTGGATCTCAAGCTGGCCTCTCGCGTCACCGGCATCGACGTCATCTTCGGCGGCCACACCCATGACGGCATACCGGCCCCCAGTATCGTGGCGAACGCGGGCGGCAAGACCCTGGTCACCAACGCCGGCTCCAACGGGAAGTTCTTAGGGCGGATGGACCTGGAGGTCAAGGACGGCAAGGTGCGCGACTTCCGCTACCGGCTGTTACCGGTCTTCTCCAATCTGCTCCCACCCAATGCCGAGATGACCAAGTATGTCGAGGAGATACGTGCCCCTTACCGGAACACCCTGGGGGAAAAGCTGGCGACCACCGAGGAGACACTCTACCGGCGCGGTAACTTCAACGGGACCTTCGACCAGCTCATCTGCGATGCCTTGCGCAAGGTCAAGGACGCCCAGATCAGCCTATCCCCCGGTTTCCGCTGGGGCACCAGCGTACTGCCGGGCCAGATCATCACCATGGAGCATGTCATGGATCAGACCTGCATCACCTATCCGGAGACCTATCGCCGCGAGCTGAAAGGCAGCGAGCTCAAGGCCATCCTGGAAGATGTCTGTGACAACCTCTTCAACCCGGATCCCTATGTGCAGCAAGGCGGAGACATGGTGCGTGTCGGGGGGCTGGACTATGGGTGCGATCCTACCGCGTCCATGGGCAAACGCATCGGCGACATGGCCCTGGACGACGGCACCAAGATCGAGGCCGATAAATCCTATGTGGTCGCCGGCTGGGCCACCGTCGGGTCCCAGGCCCCCGGAGAACCCATCTGGGAAACGGTCGCCAAATACCTGCGCGACCTGAAGACGGTCAAGATCGAGAAGCTCAACACCCCGGTCTTGAAGAATGTGTCCGGTAATCCGGGGATTACCGACGATACCCGTCGCACGTGAAAGGTTATAGCCGCCGCGCAAACTGCGCGGGGGCTTCGAGAGCTAACGCTATCCCTTTCACTTGGAGATGAGTTTGTCTATGTCGATCTTTGCATGATTCAAATCCAACTCACCTTCTTCAACTCGCTCTAATATCTCATCAACAAGATTTACGTTGGATAGCAAAGATTCGTGGCTAGAAAGATCGTTGCCGTCTTCATCCCATCGTGGACCTCCAGCATAAACTGCAGCGTACATCACCTTTGCCTTATACGACGGAACTCCATCAGCTTGCATAGCTTCATAGAACATGCGATGAACATCTTCCCAAGATTCTGTACGCGTTCGACAGTAGTGGTCGTGAACCACTGACGCTCTACGATAATCGCCAACGAATGGAGGACCAAACGTCCAGAATGTTTGAGGAATAGATGCACCATTTACGACTTGTCCTTTAGGCACAGACCATACCTTTCCATTGTCGTCAATATATTTAAAATCTTCTAATAGCCGCATATCGCGGTCTTCTTTATCATTCTGTAACCACTCGGTTACCACTTGACCTTGAAACTCTCCCGTGGATACTGCGCGCGAAAAACACAACATTGCCAAACCTATTGTCACCATCTTTTTATTCATATTGAGCCCTCTTCAAAAGAGATTGGTCAGGTTATATCCAAACACTAGACTTCTGCTAATGCACTCTTAATGCATCACTGTCACCCGTAATCAGCACATCCGCGGAAGAGGCAATCAGCGTCGCCAGGATTGGCGCATCATTCGGATCGTTCGACACCGTTGCGGTCGTGTCTTCAATCTCCACCAGTTCGACCCGTAGCTCGAGCTGTCGGACGAAAGACTCGATGCGCTTGTCGTCCCAACCCAATAATTTGCGTATTTTCGGGTAACCGAAGACCCGGGAAATTTCGTTCAACTGGAAGTGCGACATCGAAAGCCGCAGGATGTGGGAATCCCAGGCGGCGACGATCCTTCCCGGATTAGTGTTCGGATAGGCAAGTCCAGAGACCAGGACGTTGGTGTCCAGAACAACCTTCATTCCTATCCACGGGCTGCGTGGACCGCCTCATCGATCATAACCATGCCCGCATCCGGCGGTAGGTTGGAAAATGCTTGCGCCAACTCGCCTCGGAGGCGCATGTACGCTTCGTCCAGCGAACACAAACGCTCGAAAAGCTCGATATCGACGAGTGCCGCAATCGGCTTTCCGCGCTTGGTGATGACGACCGAATCGCCTTCATACCGAATCTCGTCGAGCAGCTCACCTAGGTTTTGGCGAACCATCACTGCTGGAGCCTCGCGAATCATGTAGACTGCCTCAATTGATGTAGCTTCCCTATGTTGCCAGTAGAATCGCGGGGGTGCAAGGAAGATGGAGACCTGGAGCTGGTGTTTCGCCGTATCTGCGACGGGACGAATGCCTGCGGCCAACGGTTGCCGTTCGAGGTAGTGTTCGTGAACAAAAAGCAGAACCTGCGGGGCCTACAATTGGCCGATCTGGTTTGCCATCCGATAGGCCGCCGTCTGCTTAAACCCGACCAACCGAACCGGGCCTATGATGTGGTTGAGAAGAAGCTATACCGGAGCGGGGAAGGAAGGCTGGCTGGGCATGGACTGAAAACCCTGCCCTGAAAAGCCGAAGGGGCGCGGTTTCCACCGCACCCCTACGCCGATCGGGAACTCCCGATCCATTTGCATCAACAATAAGATCATTTTTAAATTTGTCAAACAATTTGGCAGTGGCTCAGTTCGCGAAAAAACGCAAGGACGCAAGGACGCCAAGACGCAAAGAAAGAACAAAGAATCTTTGCGTCTTGGCGCCATTGCGTCTTGGCGTTAAATGGGCCGGAAAGTGAGCGGCCAAGCATAAATTTTTTAAACTGAGCCACTACCAACAATTTCGTCTTTTTGTCGTGATGATTGAACGAAAAGCAGTCGCTCTGGTCTCCGGGGGTCTCGACTCCATGCTCGCCGTGCGTGTCGTCCAGGACCAGGGCATTCAGGTGGAGGGCCTGAACTTCTTCACCGGCTTCTGTGTGGAGGGCCACACACACGCCATCCGTAAGAACACTAAGCCCAAACGCAACAATGCACTCTGGGTGGCCGAGCGCCTGGGTGTGAAATTACATTTCGTCGACGTGGTCGAGGATTACCGTGATGTGGTCCTGAACCCGAAGTATGGGTACGGGGCCAATCTCAATCCGTGCCTCGATTGTAAGATCTTCATGGTGCGGCGGGCCTATGAGTGGATGCGTGGGCATGGGTTCGACTTTATCGTCACCGGTGAGGTTGTGGGGCAACGGCCCAAGTCTCAGCGCAAGGACACCCTGCCGATCGTGCAGGATGACTCGGGGGCCGGTGATTTACTGCTGCGGCCCTTATGTGCCAAGCGCCTGCCGCCGACCCGGCCGGAGCGGGAGGGCTGGGTGGAGCGTGAACGCCTGTTCGATTTCTCCGGGCGCAGCAGAAAGCCGCAGATGGCATTGGCGAAGGCATATGGGCTCGATGACTATGCTCAACCGGCCGGCGGTTGCTGCTTTCTGACCGATTCCCAATACGCCGCGAAGCTGACGGACCTGTGGAACAGCCGCGGTGATCGAGTCTATGACCTGGACGATATCGTGCTCCTGAAGGTAGGGCGCCATATCCGACCGCGACCCGGTTTCAAGGTCATCATCGCACGCGAGGAAGGCGAAGGGCGTTTCCTGACCGGATTCCGTAAGCGCTTTGTCAGCATCAAGACACTCAGTCACGGCGGACCCGAGGCCCTGATCGATGGTGTGGTGACGGAGAGTGACATCGAGTTGGCGGCGCGGCTGGTGGCGCGCTACGGTCAGGGACGCGATTGCGAATCCGTCCGCGTCGAGGTCAGGGACCTTACAGGCTCTACGCGAGAACTCGATGTCCGTCCCTTCACCCCGCAGGAGATCCCCGGGGAGTGGATACTCTAGACACGGTAGTCGTGGATTGCCGGCGGCTCTTGTGTCCGCTCCCGGTTATCAGGGTCCAAGACCGGGTCGCAGACCTGGCTCCGGGGACCCAGGTAGAGGCGGTCTGTACGGACCCTGGGGCACTGCAGGATATACCTGCCTGGTGTCGCATCAACGGCCATACCGTCCTGCGTACCGACAGCAAGGATGGCGAGCATTGCGTGGTCATGCGCGTCGGCGGTGCATGCGAGTAGCAAATCCTGCCCGAGCCAGACCTTGTTTGGAGAACCACAAGGACAACGTGCCGAAGCCATTGCGAAGACCGCGGTGGTCGGCGGCCTGGTCAACCTGGGCCTGTCGGTGATCAAAGTCGGCGCGGGGGTGCTGTGGCATTCCCAGGCCCTGGTTGCGGACGGTATCCATTCCCTCTCCGATCTGCTATCCGATGTGTTGGTCTGGTATGCAGGGCGTCACGCCGCCCGGGCCCCGGACCAGGAGCATCCTTACGGGCATGGACGCTATGAGACCCTGGCGACCCTGGTGCTGGGTGTCTTTTTACTGATGGTTGCCGTCGGCATCGGCTGGGACGCCGGTAATCGCCTGTTTGCTCCCGCCGAACTCTTGCGGCCACAGCCGTTGGCGCTGGCCGCAGTCCTGGTGTCTATCCTGGTCAAGGAGTGGCTCTACTGGTGGACGCTCGGTTACGCACGCCGTGTTCGCTCGGATATGTTACGTGCCAATGCCTGGCATCACCGCTCCGATGCCGTTTCCTCGGTCGTGGTTCTGGTGGGCATCGTTGGTACCCTGATGGGTTTACCTTACCTGGATGCCATTGCGGCGGTCGTCATCGCCGTGATGATCGCCCATATTGCCTGGGAACTCGGCCACCGGTCGATCCGGGAGCTGGTGGATACCGGGTTGGAGGCGGAGCGCCTCGCCGCGATCGAGAAAACCATCGGTTCTGTCGGCGGTGTAAGAAATATCCATATGCTGCGAACGAGAAGGCACGGCTGGCAGGCCTCGGTAGACGTCCATATCCTGGTCGATCCCCGGTTGAGCGTCTCAGAGGGCCACCTGATCGCGCTCTTGGTAGAGGACCGGCTTAAATCACAAATCGACGAGATTACCGATGTTACGGTCCATATCGATCCGGAGGACGACGCAACGGAGCCGCTCTCGGTGGTGTTGCCCACGCGCGCCGAAGCCCTGACCCGGCTTGAGCGGCTTTGGGAAGGAGTACCCGAGGCCACAAACTGCCGGCGGACCATCCTGCACTATCTCAATGGACGCATCGACGTAGAAGTGTACTTTCCGCTTGCTGTCTGCGCCGGAGAATGCTCCCGTGCGGAGGCTATCCGGGACCGGTTACAGTCGGCACTCGCGGCAGACCCGGTCTTCAATCAGGTCTTTGTCTACTTCGGATAACTGCACCGTTTCAGTGCGTCATCTATCCGGACGACCCATGACAGTGCATTCTTTCCTGATTCCTTTTGAACCGCGAAGGGAAAACGACGAATCACGCGAATCCACACGAATCGGATTTATGCAACCGATAACCCTTCCTGTTTAATCCGCAGATTTCCACAGATTAAGTTGGTTTTTCCTATAGGAAAAGGCTCTTTATGGATTCCAGACTGATCTCTCCTCCACCCCTGGTATGGACCCGTAGGATGTGGTGAGCGCCGGGCGCGGGAGCGACCGGCGCGAACCGCATCTTTGGCTTCCGGCTCATTGATGCGGTTCGCCGCGGGCGTCCATTGATGCGGTTCGCGGTGGGGATTGATGTAATCCTGCTACGACATACCGCGCTCACCGCATCCTACACTCTTTGGATTCGGCGACGTCTCTATCCCCGGCCAGGCGTTGCGGCCAGGGGAAAGCGCCGTCGCCGCGGCGCGCGTGGAACCCGAGGCCCAGGTTC
>NZ_FLUY01000026.1 GCF_900092655.1 Candidatus Thiosymbion oneisti | reverse complement strand
TTGGGTGGTGGTTAATTTTTAAATGCCAGCTTAACCAGTAGCTGGCAATAGCTCCGTATTATAGCGGTGCAGGAAGAG
>NZ_FLUY01000432.1 GCF_900092655.1 Candidatus Thiosymbion oneisti | reverse complement strand
ATCGGGATCGGTGCGCGACAGTTGGGTTTCACCACGGTCCGCCAGCTGTTTAAGTTGTGCCTGCTGGCGCGCTTGGCGTTCCTTGAGGGCGGCCAGCTTGTCGGCAAGCGCGGGGGCTTCACCCAACCGGTCACCGGC
>NZ_FLUY01000831.1 GCF_900092655.1 Candidatus Thiosymbion oneisti | reverse complement strand
ACCCTCTCCCGGAGGGAGAGGGGGCATAGCGGCCAGTGCCGTTGGTCATGTTCCAACTTAGATATTAACCACTACCACCATATGATAGTTAAGGCGTTCGAAAATCACACTTTGCGGTCGTCGTCGTGAAAAGCATTGAGTATGGGATTTTTCAAGGTCCCCTTCAATCGAAGATCAGGATCTCACCGATCATTTTATTCAAGCGGGCAAATTCCTCAAGGTCGAAGTGATCGATCATCTGATCATCAGCGACGAAACCTATCATAGCTTTGTCGAGTCGGGGGTCTTCAAGAAACTTCAGGCAAGCGAGCGCTGGATTTTGCCTTATAAGCTCAAGGAGCGGATCAGGAATCAACCATTATGGACTGAAAGTCCATAGTCTGGAGGACTAAAGTCCTCATCCGTGGACAAGCCACGGACTGAAAGTGAAGGGACTGAAAGTCCATAGTTTCAACTATGGTACGCTTCGCGTACTAAAGTCATTGAAGCAATGAAGGCAAAAATGAGGGGATTCAACTTGGGAAGGAGTAAGGTGCTGTTGAAATGGCAAAGGTCATAAAAACAGATGGAGAATCAATAGATAAAATTGTGAAATATACTCGACTTTCAATAGAAGAAATTAAAAAACTATTAGAACCCAAATAGGCTAACCAGAAAAGGGGCCAGGCTCAATTGATGGGTCGTTTTTACAGCTCATTCGCCTAACATTTGGCTGCGAGCGACCCACTGCCGCGGTCCGGCTCCTCAGCGACTTTCGAGCTCAGTGCCGCGCGGCATTGGGCGCCTGAGCCAAGCCGTTATGTGCAAAAAAGCAATGAGGTTGTTTTTATGAATACAGCAAAAGAAGAAGTGAAATCGCTCTTAAATACATTACCAGAAGATTGCACGCTTGAAGATGTTCAATATCATCTGTATTGTGATAGAAAAAATACAAAGAGGAATATCCCGGGCAAAAATTGAAGGCACATTGAGTCAAGAAGAAGTTGAAAGGAATTTCAGCAGATGGATTTCTCAGTAAATTGGTCTCCGGAAGCAGCAGAAGATCTCGAATCAATAGCTGAAATATTAGAAGAGATTCTGAGTTTTATGCTAGGGCTGTTGTTTCCAAAATACTAGCAACATCAAGGAAAATCCCAGAACATCCAAATATTGGAAGGAAAGTTCCTGAAATCAATGATGGGAAAATCAGAGAGCGTTTTGTCTATAGCTAAAGGTGGTAGTGGTTAATATCTAAGTTGTAACATGACCAACGGCACTGGCCGCTATGCCCCCTCCTTTCTCCTGGGAGAGGGTTGGGGAGAGGGGATCAAAAGGATGAATCGCTCTACTCTTTCACTTATAAGTTTACCACTACCCTAAAGGTTTTGCCTTTTTTGCCAGACAGGTTCTAAGTACAGCAGTGCCGAAGTATCGAGAACATGGGAACCATTCCTTTGCCGCCAATGAATCCGTTTGCCGGCTGCGTCATGCCGGCCAGGTTGCAGGAACCAAGTCACCAGTGGCGGTTGCTGTCGAGTTGCCGCTCGGGATTCGACGCGGCCCCGAATAACCCCTGGCTGACGCCGCGAGAATCGATGCTGCAAGAATTCATGCCGGAGGCATGGGAGCAAGACGAGATGCTGAAGATTCGACAAGAGCAGTGGGACGCGCTGGAGCAGGACGCAGTGGAGCGCTATGTCGAGCGGACAGCCAAGGAGGTCGAGCAGCGCATGCGCAAGGAGCAACCGGTATTGACCGGCGACTATGGCGAGACCCTGCATGCCGACATCACCGAGGCGGTCCGGGCCGCGGAGCGGCTCGGGGTCGATGAAGAAGACCCGATCTACGACTGGTGCCTGGTCCGCATCGCCTCCAGACTGCCTTTCTATGCGATGGACAAGTTCGCCGATGTCCTGAACCACCCGTTCCTGTCGCCGTTCGCCAAGGCGCGCCATATCATCATGGCCTTCTTCGCGGCGGTGGAGCGGCAAGGGAAGGCCCGCTGATGGGCGCCATCGCCGCCGCGCCGGCACTGGCCGCCGGACCGCCGGGCTGGGCAGTCTTCGGGGTCGTCGCAGTGGGCACGGCCGCCTACGGGCTGGCCATGTCATCGAGCCGCCACCAAACCAAGTCGGCAAGTCAGACCAAGGACGCTACACACTGTCGGGGGAAGTGTCGGGACAACAAATGGTCGGCCAGGGTACATGCCCAGGGAAAGATCATCGGGGGCACCACGAAGTCGACCGTCGGCGCCCCGGCAATCTTCAAGCAATCGCCGGTAACGGTCGCGGAAGGGATCGGGCGCGCGGAGGCGACCTTCGGGATGCTTACCAAGAGACAGAAAAAGGTGCTTGAGCTTGACCATGAAAGCTGCAAGCGGTTCATCGAATCTTGTCCGTCAAACGGCGGTTTTCTCGGCAGCGAGACGTTCCCAAAGAAAAGACGCAAGGGAGGCAATCGTATCGATCTGGATTCCTACGGCCCGTCCAATAATTTCACGGAGTGAGCCACCGTCATGAAGCTGGAGCAGATCAAACGCCACCCGGATTTCCCCTTTCGCGATTTTCAAAGCGACGACCTGCAATTCCTGATGCTGGAGCTCTACTGGGCCGAGCTCCTGCGGGATAGCCTGCCGGAATCGGTGGCCGCGGACTGGGGACCCGAGTGGGCGGCGGATCCCGAGGACGGCAGCCCGATCCTGAGTGTCAGCAACCGAAAGCTGATGCCACCCCGGATGCTGAGGATCATTCAGAGCGTCAATAACGACCAGTTTCCAGAGCTGGATCTGGAGACCTGGGAGCCGATCACCTATCGGGGGGACGCCTACTATATACCTTGCGGTCCCAGCCTGACTTACGGAAAGACAGACCAGGACCTCAAAACCCCGATCGAGGAGTTGGTCATCTTCTCCGAGGTCTCCGAGGTCTGCGAGCGGATGGTCCGGGACTATATCCGGCTCTGGTGTGTGGAGCGGATCTCGGAGAAGCAGATGGAGGTGGTGGTGGAGGCTTATGATGCAAGGCTCGACGCCGTTTTGATCGATCCGGAGGAGGACGAGGATCAGGGCGTGTCGATATTTGACAGAGATCGTCTGACACCCCCCGACACGTGCATCCGACCATGAAGAAACTATTCCGGTCCCTGGGCAAACCCTGGTTCCTCACCCTCCTGGGCGTACTCGCCCTGGCGCTGCTGGTCTGGTTCCTAGGGCCCCTGTTCGGATTCGCCGACTCCTATCCGCTGGAAGAGACGCGACCACGCTGGATCCTTATCGGCTGTCTGTTCGGTATCTGGGCCCTGGTCCAGGCTTGGAAGGCCATCGCCGCCCGGCGGAAAAACCGCCAAATGACAGAGCAGATGGCGGCTGCCCCCGAGCCGGAGCCGGACGCCGCGGAAGTGGCCTCCGGCGAGGAGCTCGAGACCCTGCGCGGGCGTTTCGGCGAGGCCATGGCGGTATTGAAACAGGCGGACACCAAAGGGCGGCTCGGCGGCACTTACGTCTATCAATTGCCCTGGTACCTCATCATCGGTCCCCCCGGATGCGGCAAGACCACGGCCCTGATCAACTCCGGCCTGCGCTTCCCGCTCGCGGAGCGTTTCGGCCAGGACCCCATCCGCGGCGTCGGGGGCACCCGCAACTGTGACTGGTGGTTCTCCGACGAGGCGGTGCTGCTCGATACCGCGGGCCGCTATACCACCCAGGACAGCCACGAGGTCGTGGACAGTGCCGCCTGGTTGGGATTCCTCGCCCTGCTCAAGAAGCACCGCCCGCGGCGGCCCATCAATGGCGTCTTGGTGGCGGTCAGTCTGGCCGATCTGATGCAGCAGACGGTTACCGAGCGGACCCTCCAGGCCCGTGCCGTCAAGCAACGGGTCCAGGAGCTGCACCAGCACTTAGGGGTTCGGTTTCCCATGTATGTGTTGTTCATGAAGGGCGATCTGATCGCGGGCTTCATGGAGGTCTTCGGCGACCTGGGCCAGGAGGATCGGGAGCAGGTCTGGGGCATGACCTTTCACCTGGACGCGCACACGGGGGCAACCGACGGCATCGCGGAGTTTTCCCGCGAGTTCGACCGCTTGGAAGGGCGTCTCAACGAGCAGCTGCTGGGACGCTTGCAGCAGGAACGCGATCTCAAGAAACGGGCCCTGATCTTCGCCTTTTCGCAGCAGCTCGCCGCCCTCAAGGAGGTCGTGGACGGCTTCTTAAGGGACGTCTTTCAACCGAGCCGGTACGAAGAGCACCCGCTGGTCCGCGGCGTCTATTTCACCAGCGGGACCCAGACCGGGGCGCCCATCGATCGGGTGATGGGCGTGCTGGTGGCCAACCTGGGACTCGACCGGCAGGCCGCGTCGGCCTTCACCGGCAGCGGTAAGGGCTTCTTCATCAACCGCCTGTTCCGCGACCTGATCTTGCGGGAGGCCGGCCTGGCCGGGACCGACCTGCGTTTGGAGCGGCATCGCCGTTGGGTGCAGCGGGGCGCCTATGCGGCGGCCATCGGCATTACGGCCATCGCCGCCGCGGCCTGGCTGACCAGCTATCTGCGCAACCAGGCCTACATCGAGGAGGTCGCCGCCCGGACCCATGCCATTCAGGTGCAGATCGACGGGTTGCAGCCGCAGGAGCAGCGGGAGCCCTTGCGATTCCTGCCCCTGCTCAACGCCATGCGGGACATCCCCGGCGGCTACGCCGACGACCGGGTCCCGCTGTCGGCGAGGTTCGGGCTGTCCCAGCACGGCAAGCTCGGAGAGGCGGCCCGTGACGGCTATATCAGGGCCTTGGAAAAGACCCTGCTGTCTGCCGTCATCCTGGGCCTCGAAGATCAGATCCGAAGGCTCTTCGCCGAACCGGACAAGCTCTACGAGGCCCTGCGTGTCTATCTGATGCTCTACGACGACGCGCACTATGATGCGGAGACGGTACGGGCCTGGGCCAACGGCTATTGGAAACACAACTGGCCGCGGGAGATCCCCGTGGAGCAGCACGCGGATCTGCAACGCCATCTTAAGGCCCTGTTCACGCAGGAGCCCCTGGCCTATCGACCCCATGAGATGGATCAGGGACTCGTCGAACGGGCGCGCGCGGTCCTGAACCGCCCGCTCCCCGCCGAGCGCGTCTTCTCCCGTCTGCAACAAACCGGCGTCGGCGACAAGTTTCCCGACTTCATCGTCAGTCGCGCCGCAGGACCCTACGCCGATCAGGTATTAGAACGCAAGAGCGGTCAGGCGCTCGCGACGGGAATCGACGCCCTCTACACCTATGATGCCTATCACCAGGGGTTCCGACCGCGGGTGTCGAAGTTGATCGCCACCCTGGAAAATGAGCGGTGGGTCCTGGGTACCGGCGTCTCGCTGGCAGACAAGATGGCCTTGTTAGGCGACGTGCGCGGGCTCTATCTGCAGGAATACATCAGACAGTGGCGGGCCCTGTTGGACGATCTCGCGCTCCGCGGCGGGCGCGGTCCCAGAGAGACCGCGGCCATTCTGGGTCTCTTATCCGACAAACGCGACTCCCCGTTGCTCCTGCTGTTCCGGGCCATCGTGCGGGAGACCGATCTGGCGCGCCGGGAGGCGGAACAGGAGGCACAGGCCGGCCGTATCGAGGCGGCCGTGGATTATGTGCAACGCCGGGCGGGCCGGATCGGCAGGTTGTGGGAAGATGCCGAAAGGATCGAGTCAGCGGGGAGCCGCCGCCCCAAAGAACCCCCGGAACATATCGTGAGTGCGGCCTTCTCGGATCTCCACGACCTGGTCGATACCGAGGGGGGCAAGGTCTCGGAGCTGGAATCCGTCTTGGATCAGCTCCACCCCCTGTACGTTTATATGAACAATTATGCGGACCGGGTGGGCAAGGGACCCAAGCTGCTCGAAATTTTCAAGCAGCAGGAGAGCAAAGAGGCCGATGCAGTGGTGCGGGCCGCCCAGAGCCTCCCAGGGCCCCTCGGTAGTTGGCTCGACAACCTGGCCCGAGACAGCAAGAACATGGTATCGGGAGAGGTACAGGCCGAACTCAACCGGCTCTGGAAGGCGGAGGTACTCCCGCTATGCCGACGCGCCACCCGCAGCCGCTATCCTTTTCGCCCCGCGGGTACGGCCGAAATCCCCCTCAAGGACTTCGGGCAGCTGTTCGGCCCCAACGGGGACCTGGATCGCTTCTTCAAAGAGAACTTCTCCGGGGCCGTGGATACGACCGGCGATCCCTGGCGCTGGGTCGGGGACGACCAGAGGCGGATCTCCGCGGATGCATTGGCCCAGTTCCAACTCGCCGCGGCTATCCGCGCGGCCTTCTTCCCGGCCGGCGGGTCCGACCTGACGGTCGAGTTCAAATTGGAGGCGGTGAGCATGGACGACCGGGCCAAACAGTTCATCCTCGATCTGGAAGGGCAGGTCGTTACCTTCCGGCACGAGGCGGGCCGCTCCTGGCGGCTCAAGTGGCCGGTGCCCGAGGGTACGGGGCGGGTGCGCCTATCCTTCCTGGACCTCATCGACGAGGAGTACAGTGTCACCGAGCAGGGTCCCTGGGCCTGGTTTCGAATTCTCGACCGCTCCGTATTGAAAAGGATCAGTGACGAACGCTATCGGGTCACATTCCGAATCGATAATGGCCTGCGCGTAACCTTCGACTTGGACGCCCTCAGTGTGCGCAACCCATTCGGAGTCACGGAGCTACGCAACTTTCGCTGTCCGGTGCGTCTGTGAATAATGAGGTCATAGCGTGACGAAGGAGGAGACAGGCCGCGGCCCAACCCACGACAGCAGCTACAAGCTGTTGTATTCGCATACCGCGATGGTCGGCGACCTGTTGCGGGGCTTCGTACCGGATACCTGGGTCAAGGAGCTGGACCTGACCACGCTGGAGAAATGCAGCGGCAGCTATGTCAGCGACGACCTCCGCGACCGGGCCGATGACCTGATCTGGCGCGTGCGCTGGGGCCAGGATTGGCTCTATGTGTACCTGTTGCTCGAGTTCCAATCCACGATAGATCGCTGGATGGCGGTGCGTATCCAGACCTACCTCGGACTTCTCTACCAAGACCTGATCCG
>NZ_FLUY01000436.1 GCF_900092655.1 Candidatus Thiosymbion oneisti | reverse complement strand
CGCAGCAGCGAGATCAGGGTATCTCCCACCAGGCTATCCACCTCGTCCAGTAACAGCACGATGGGTCGGTCGTTCTCTTCCGACCAGTGGGAGAGCAACCCCTGTAGGGCACCATGGGGACCGAATTCATGGAGCGTCTCATCGACCCATTCCCGCAATCGCTGATCGCCCAGATAACGGCGGGCATTGTGGGCAATCCCACTGACAATCGTGCGCATCCCTGCTGCCACATCCCCGCGTGCCGCCTGGGCCGGCTCCAGGTTTACATAGAGGGCCCTGTAATCCTCTTCCGCATTGAGCTGCTCCATCAAGGCCAACAGGCAGCTGGTCTTGCCGGTCTGGCGCGGGGCGTGGAGGACGAAATAACGTTTCTCCCCGATCAAACGCCGGATTTCTTCCATATCCCAACGTGACAACGGGGGGACCCTGTAATGTTCGTCCGGCCTGACGGGACCTGCGGTATTGAAGGTTTTCATAAATCTTCCTTCTATGACGGCAATCGCCTTAGAGGCTGTCTAAAAACTAAATTATTGATTTTAATCGGGTAGGCTGGGTCGAGAGACGAGACCCGGCAAACCAGGCTGGCCCGTAAACGCTGGGTTTCGTTCCTCAACCCAGCCTACTCCTGACTCTGGCCTACGGCCCCTTTTTAGACAGCCTCTAAAGTCGTAAAATCAGTATCTTAATTTTTAGACGGCTTCTGAGCCTGTGCGGGTTTTCCCATGCTCAATCCGACGCCAAAAAGGGTCCACCGTATCCTGGTATCTTTGTAGCAGCTATTGATGCGGTGCAGCCTGTTTATCGGTCGGCCAGCGCAGAAGAATCCAGACCAACCCCCCCGCAAGTGAGGAGCAGAGGATCACCAGGCCGAACATGGCGGACAGCGTAAACGACTGCTCGGCAGGCAGACCGACAAACGCGAATGCCGCGACAAAGGCGCCCTCCCGCAAGCCCCATCCCCCGAGCGAAATGGGCAGGTTGGTCACCAGGAGTGCGGGCGGCACCAGGAGCAGGCATGCCAGGAACGAGATCGGCAGCGACATCCCGGCAGCGATCAGGTAGACGGTAAGCACCCTGGTCAGATGGATCAGCACGGCGGTAGCCAGTATCCGTTGCCGCTGCTGTCCCAGCAGGGCCTCGCGCAGGGATCGGGACAACGCCGATACCGGGCGCAGCACCGGCTTCTCCGATAACCCACGCGGCCAATCGGCCAGGCTCGACAGCAATCCCACCGGCAACAGGCTCGCCAGAACAATGCCCGTCAGCAACCAATGCGCACGGGTATCCGCGATGACCAGGAACGCCACGGGCAGGCAACACAGCACCACCAGGATGAGTCCCACGAACGCCATGATCCGATCCAGCACCACGCTCTCGAGTGCGGCCGTGAGCGGGAGACCGGCACGGGCCGCATAGGGCAGACGCACCAGGTCGCCGCCCATGGCAGAGGGTAAGAACTGGTTGAAGAAGGCACCGACCAGGGTGAGCTGCCAAACCAGGCCACGGGGAAGCTGGTACCCGAGTGACTCGATTACGAAAAACCACCGCCTGCCGGCCAGCCACAGGTTGCAGAGGGAGAGGCCGACCGCGGCGGCAAGAAAGTACCGGTCGATACGCAACGCACTGTCCAGGACCGAGCGCGGGTCGACTCCCTGCAGCAACAGCCAGACCAGCAGCAGGGTGACGATGACCTTGAACCCGAACTTGACCCACGCCCCTCGGTTCCATGGAGAATCCCGCCTCATCCCGCAGCTAGCTCGTGGCGGGACCTAAGAAGGAATCGAGCAGCCGCGGGGCCAAATCCTTGATGTGATTGACCGACTGCCACTCCGCGGCATCCTGTCCCGGCCCCTGAACCGCCACGAAGCCCTCGTGGCGATGATAGCCACTGCGCCCGGAATCGGGCCTGGCGCTGAAGCGACCCAGAGTAGCGGACTCGACCTGGGTCGCCGGCGGCTGTTGGTTCCAGGAAACGATCAGGTCGGGCAGCTTATCGCTGTGTTCGCCGGGAAACACCTCCGCGGTCGTCACCAGCTCGGCGACCAGCGGCACGCCGCCGTCGCTGGTGCGCAGTCCGCGAAACCCAGCCGTGAGCCAATCCCGGTAACCCAGGTATTCTGGACTCCCCGACTGCAGCCAGCCCGCGGACTCCCGGCCCTTGAAATTGAACCGCAGATAGCCGTTATTGTCCGTCCGCAACGGAAACGCCGGGGTCCGCTCCCACTGGTAGCCCGCCGACGTGGCCCGATTGACCACCCAGTCGCGTACCTCGACGGGTACCCCTTGGGCGACTGCATGCTGCAGGCGTGCCGGCAAGTGATCGCGCAGCAGACGCATCAGGCTGCGTTGCCGCGCCGGCTTGGGTCCGCCGGGTAGAGTCCGCCGCGCATACAGGCTATTGATGCGTTGCATCACGGGTGCGACGAAATGTTCCTGTGATGTATTCGCCTGCATGCCGTGCAGTGAGAACAGAATGACCTGGGTAGTGGCCGTATCCACGGCCTCCAGGATGGCACCCAACGCCCGGTCTATGGACCGATAGACATCCAGCAGGGCGTCGGTTGGGGCGGCGGAGGCCGGATTCGCTGCGGGCCACAGGGTATGCCCGCCCTGGTGACACTCGCCGAAGACGGCGAGCAAGAAATCCCACTCGGTATGTGCCATCAAATAGCGTATCAACGCCCCCTTCTGCCCGGCCCCCCTGATCAGGTCCCTGCGAATGCGCGCGAGCTGGCCATGGGTCTTGGTAACGGGGATCTCCGCCCTCATGGCGTGCCTACCGAAGCATCGCCGGATATCCCGTGTCAGCTCCGGCCGGTTGCAGTGGAAGGGGATAAGCCGTTCTTGGGAACCCCAGTTGACCACCTCGGTACCCTGGTCGAGCCGGCTGGAAAACACCATGGGTACGTCGACGACCGTGACCCGGACGCCATTGCGGGCCAGCTCATACCAGAAGGGTTCCCGGTACAACCAAGCGGCGCTCACCCGCCGACTACGCATCTGTTTCTGATCCCACTGGAGTTGGTGATAGATACCATGCGCCCCCGGTTGCAGACCGGTATAGAAGGTCGGCCCGACCGAGCCGGACAACAGTCCGGACGTGGTTTCGAGCCGGCGCAGGTTCCCCGCATGCAACAACCGCCGGAACACCGGCAGGCGATGCTCATGCCCCTGGATGAACGCCAGATCGCCGGCATCGACCCCCAGCATCAGGGTCTTGGTCGCCCGGCCCGGATTGGTCGTGGATGATTGCGTCATTGCTCCCCCGGAATTTTCATCTGTGTGTCACGGTCGCTTGACCGCATAGCTAGCCAGGCTACGCCTTAAGACCGCGAGGCGTGAAATCTTTTTTTACCACAGAGGACACAGAGGGCACAGAAATGGAAATGTGATTAGCCCAAATGGAAAGCGGTTTAGCGATCGATGCTGCCGGGATCTGCATTCGGGAAGCGGAGCGTGGTGTCCGGGGGCAGCGATCTCACCGGCCAGATCGTCGTCGGAGGCCTGCTCGACCTTCAGCCCGCCGGCCTCCAGCAGGATCACATCCAGCCCCCGGGCGGCCAATTCGAGCGCGAGGGTCACGCCGGCCGCACCGGCGCCGACGACACACACCTGGGTACTCAGGATATGCCCCTGGGAAATCCCTCGACCATCTTCGATCATATAGGACTCCTGACCGGACCGTGCCGCGCGCTACATAACAACGCCAGAAGCGGTGACCTGTTCCTGATAGGTCTGCTTGGTATTGACGGCCCAGAGGTCATGGTGTTCGCCGAACAGGAGCATGCGGACGGCATACATCGCGGTCAGCATGGAATGGTCCATGTTGTTGTAGCGATGGAGACCGTTGCGGCCCACGGTGCGCAGGTTTTCCAGTCCGTCACAGAAGTTTCGCACCTGGGCAAGACTGGCCGTATAGTTGTTGTCGTAGACAGGATAGGCATCGGCGATGCGATAGACCTGACCGTCGATTACCTGGCCGGCCGGTAGCAGGCCGATG
>NZ_FLUY01000438.1 GCF_900092655.1 Candidatus Thiosymbion oneisti | reverse complement strand
CGCCGCCCCTCTGGCTTGCTGAGAAGGCAAATTTGCGCAAAATATCCTAACCAGTCTGGAATCCATAAAGAGCCAATCCGTAAAGGGAATGAGATATTTGTCTTTCACGCGCATACCTGGCTCCGATTTATTGAAACAGGGTGGGTTCCCAGTAAGGTAGATGCCAATGCCATTAAGTTAGCTGCCGGCCACTGGTCGTGGTAGGTCGGGTTAGGCGCGTGCTTCGGTGTTCGGTTGGATCACAGGATTGGGGCGCGCCGTAACCCGACAGACGATGATGGGAGCCAGCCTGG
>NZ_FLUY01000341.1 GCF_900092655.1 Candidatus Thiosymbion oneisti | reverse complement strand
ACCGAGGCGCTTAATCGACGCTGGAGCGTCAGATCCCTCCTCCGTCGGGACCAGGTCTGCTCCCACGCCGGAGCCTGAGGAGCCGGCCGAAAATCAATGCCAGTAGAAAATCAATAGGTTAGTTTTTAGACAACCTCTAAGGTATCAGAAGCTTGAGCGAAGAAATCCTCGTCAATGTGATGCCTCCGGAGACCCGGGTCGCGGTGGTGGAAAACGGCGCCGTGCAAGAGGTCATCATCGAGCGTACCGACCACTGCGGGCTGGTGGGGAATATCTACCAGGGCTGCATCTGCCGCGTCTTGCCTGGTATGCAGGCCGCCTTCGTGGATATCGGGTTCGAACGGGCCGCTTTTCTGCACACCTCGGATATCGTCGACGCGGAGGGAGCACCGCGCAGCGAGCACATCCATGAGGTCGTCAGCGAGGGTGACGAGATCATGGTGCAGGTGGTCAAGGACCCCCTGGGCACCAAGGGCGCCCGGCTTACCACCAACATCTCCATTCCGTCCCGCTACCTGGTCTTTATGCCGACTGTGGGCACGACCGGCATTTCCCAAAGGATCGAGGACGAAGAAGAGCGCAAGCGGCTGCGGGATATCCTGCAAGGCCGCGTGGCTTCAGGACCCCGGAAAGGGGGGTTCATTGCCCGCACGGCGGCCGAAGGGGTCACCGAAGAGGCACTGATCAGGGACATGGACTTCCTGGTCAAGCTGTGGCAGGGCATCGAAGAGCGCTACCGCTCCTGCACCGACATCGGGCAGGTCCACGATGACCTGCCGCTGGTTCTGCGCGCCCTGCGCGACCTGGTGGGACCGGAGGTAGAACGGGTGCGTATCGACTCGCGCTCCACGGTGGAGCGCGCGCGTACCTTCGCCGCCAAGTACATCCCGGATATTGCGGTACCCATCGAGCACTACCGGGGAGAGCGCCCCCTGTTCGATCTCTATGGCGTGGAGGACGAGATCCAGAAGGCGTTGCAGCGCAAGGTGCAGCTCAAGTCCGGTGGCTACCTGATCCTGGACCAGACCGAGGCCATGACCACCGTCGATGTGAACACCGGCGCCTTCGTCGGTCACCGGACGCTGGAAGAGACCATCTTCAAGACCAACCTGGAGGCGGCCCAGGCCATCTGCCGCCAGCTGCGTCTGCGCAACCTCGGCGGTATTATCATCATCGACTTCATCGACATGTGCGACGACGAGCACAAGCGCCAGGTGCTCCGCGCGCTCGAGAAATGCCTCGCCAAGGACCACGCCAAGACCCACATCACCGAGGTATCCGCACTGGGTCTGGTGGAGATGACCCGCAAGCGCACGCGCGAGTCCCTTGGGCACATCCTGTGCGAACCCTGCACCTGTTGCGGTGGCCGCGGTACCCTGAAGACCGCCGAAACCACCTGTTACGAGATCTTCCGCGAGATCCTGCGCCAGACCCGTCAATTCGAGGTGGAGACCCTGTTGGTGCTGGCCTCCCAGGAAGTGATCGACCGTCTGCTGGACGAGGAATCCGGGTATCTGGCCGAGCTGCAAGCCTTTACCGGCAAGCCGGTCCGGCTCCAGGTCGAGGCACTCTATACCCAAGAGCAGTATGACGTAGTTTTGATTTAAGAAGCTGTCTGGTTCCTTCTCGTCCCCACGCGCCGCGCGGGGATGTGGAAGCTCCGCGCCGCGGAGAAGGCGGGTCGGAACCGCCTCTTGCCGGCAAATTCTAGCCGGCAGGATGCCGGCGTTCCCAGCGCTTCATCCCACGTAGTACGGAATTTGGCGTGGAATATGGTGTGGCTCGTTCCCACGCTCCAGCGTGGGAATGCCGTTGTGGCCGCTCCAGCGGCCGAGATCCCTCGCTCCGCTCGGGACCAGGTTTCATGACGCTGGAGCGTTTGGATTTGGCACCCGGATATCTGGGTGATCCGATCGCGGCCAAACCGGGTCAGAGCGCACCTAAATTATCAGATTGATGGCTACTAGGTTGTGAACGACCAGTACGGGTCAAGCGCGATGCAGATCCATCCGCGGGCGGTCATCGACCATGCGGCCCTTCGGCATAACCTGGCCTGCGTCCAGCGTCGGGCCCCGGACAGCCGGATATGGGCGGTGGTCAAGGCCAATGGTTACGGGCATGGGATGGTGGAGGTGGGAACCACCCTGGAAGCCGCCGCCGGCCTGGCAGTAGCCAGGGTGGAAGAGGGGGTACGCCTGCGCGAGGCGGGGATCACCAAGCCCATCCTGGTCATGGAGGGGTTCCTGTTCGACGACGAGCTCGCCGCCGCCCGCGCGCACGGGTTCGAGCTGGCGCTGCACCGGCCCGAGCAGGTGGCGCTCCTGGAAGAGACCCGCACCGCAAGGCCCCTGCGTATCTGGATCAAAGTGGATACGGGCATGCATCGGCTGGGGTTCGATCCGCAGGAGGTGCCAAATCTCCTCGCGCGCCTGAGTGTCGATCCGCAGGTCGCGGGGCCGGTGGGACTCATGACCCACCTAGCCAAGGCCGACGATCCGCACGACCGGCTGACGCAATTGCAGTGCGATCGGTTGCGCGCTCTGGATCCCGCCGCGCACTACCCCTTAAGCATCGGCAACTCCGCCGGCATCCTGGCCTGTCCCGCGTCCCAGACCCCCTGGGTACGCCCCGGTATCATGCTCTACGGGGCCTCGCCCCTGATCGGGCGGACCGCCGCCGAGCTGGGGCTGCGGCCGGTCATGCGGCTCGCAACGCGGCTCATCGCCGTGCGCGCCCTGCGCCGGGGGGATGCCGTGGGCTACGGAAGCACCTATGTGTGCCCCCAGGACATGCCGGTCGGGGTAGCGGCCATCGGCTACGGCGACGGCTATCCGCGTCATGCACCCAGGGGAACCCCGGTGCTGGTAGGCGGGCGGCGGGCGCCGCTGGTGGGCCGCGTATCCATGGACATGATCAACATCGATCTGCGGGGACTGCCCACTGCCAGAGTGGGGGATCCCGTCACCCTCTGGGGCGCGGACCTGCCGGTGGACGAGATCGCACAGTGGGCGGGCACCATCTCCTACGAGCTCCTGTGCCGGGTTACCTCCCGCGTGCGGATGGAACATCGAGAGCTGCACCCGATGCCTCATGGGGGCGAACGCCTGTGAATCTTTTCCATTGGAACCACTAAAAATTTTTATGTTATCGCTACTTCGGTACTGCTGTACTCGTGGCCAAACGCACCCACAAAGCCCGTAACGCCTACATCTGCAACGCCTGCGGCGTCAGGCTGCCCAAGTGGAGCGGCCAGTGCCCGGACTGCGGGGCCTGGAATCTGGTCGAAGAGGCCCCCGACCTGCCGGCGGCGGCTGGCCGCGCCGGCTATGCCGGGGGCGTCGAGGGCGGGAGCGAGGCGGTCCTGCTCACCGCCGTGGAGCCCCAGGAACGCGCCCGCCTGGGGAGCGGCATCGCCGAGCTCGACCGGGTGCTCGGGGGCGGGCTGGTCCAGGGTTCGGTGGTACTCATCGGCGGCGATCCGGGGATCGGCAAATCCACCCTGCTGCTCCAGGCCTGCGCCGCCCTGGGGCAGGGGCATCCGGTGCTCTATGTCTCGGGCGAGGAGTCACCCCAGCAGGTGGGCCTGCGGGCGCGCCGACTCGGGCTGACGGGGGAGGGGGTACACCTGCTGCCGGAGACCTGTGTCGAGCGCGTGCTAGCCAGGGCCGCGGCGGAACGGCCGCGGATCATGGTCGTCGACTCCATCCAGACCCTACACACGGAGCTGCTGCAATCGGCGCCGGGCTCCGTGTCCCAGGTACGGGAGACCGCGGCCCAGCTGGTGCGCTTTGCCAAGCAGGCGGACACCGCCATCTTCCTGGTCGGGCACGTGACCAAGGAAGGCGCGCTGGCCGGTCCCCGGGTGCTGGAGCATATGGTGGACACGGTGCTCTATTTCGAAGGCGAAGGCGCGGGTCCCTTGCGCCTGATCCGGTCCATCAAGAACCGCTTCGGGGCCGTCAACGAGCTCGGCGTCTTCGCCATGACCGACCGCGGCCTGCGGGAAGTGTCCAATCCTTCGGCCATCTTCCTGTCGCGCCACACGGAATCGGTATCGGGCAGCCTGATCATGGTGACCCGCGAGGGCACCCGGCCCCTCATGGTCGAGGTGCAGGCCCTGGTAGACGAGAGCCCGCTCGCCAACCCACGGCGGGTGACCCTGGGCCTGGATCAGAACCGGCTCGCCATGTTGCTGGCAGTGCTGCACCGCCACGGCGGGGTCGCCATGTTCGACCGGGACGTATTCGTCAACGTGGTCGGGGGCGTGCGCATCACAGAGACCGCCGCCGACCTGCCGGTCCTGCTGGCGGTACTCTCCAGCTACCGCGACCGGCCCCTGGACATGGCGCTCGCGGTCTTCGGCGAAGTGGGCCTCTCCGGCGAGATCCGGCCCGTCCCCAACGGCCCCGACCGGTTGCGCGAAGCGGCCAAGCACGGCATCCGCCGCGTCATCGCCCCCGCGGCCAATGTCCCCAAATCGGGCCTCCAAGCGCTGGACATCGTGCGGGTCAAAAGCCTGTCCGAGGCCATCGAGGCGGTGTTGAGCTGATGTTTCAGGCGTAAGTACAGCAGTATCCGAGTATCGATAACATATGGAACCATTTTTTTGCCGCCAATGAACGCCAATCGGTCGCAACAGATCACACGATCTTTTCTGTCCGCAGATTCCCGCAGACGAAGAACGGAATAATCTGCGAAAATCCGCGTAATCTATGGATAAAAAGACGGTTTGTTCCTGTGCTCAATCCAACCCGGACTGCCCCATAACCCGTAGGGCGAGCTGTGCCCACCAACATGGCACCTCACAGCCCTGCTCCCCGGATTCGAACCACAGAGAACACAGAGAACACGGAGATGACGTACTAGCGAGGCTTCGCCTCAGACCGACGAGGCGTGAACAACTCAAGGGAGCTGTCATCTCGACCGAAGGGAATTGTCATCCCGAGCGTAGCGAGGGATCTTCTTAGCTTGCAGAAGCTCCCGGCGCA
>NZ_FLUY01000440.1 GCF_900092655.1 Candidatus Thiosymbion oneisti | reverse complement strand
CGAAAAAACGTGAAGTATGCGGCATATTTTTGCGCTTTTCCTTAACTTAATGGCAGTGACGCTCCAGCGTGGGAACGTCGTCTTGTCCGCTCCCGCGGACTCAGCTCCTCTGTGCTAATAGGCGTTGGCGGTTAGCCTACCGAGGCGCTTAATCGACGCTGGAGCGTGGGGAGCCAGCCGAAATTCGCCATGCCAGTAGTACCCCGTTTCAGCAGAATTTTCCGGTAAAACCGCTCCCTGTCATCCCGAGCGTAGCGAGGGATCTTCGGCGATCAGACAACCACTCAGTAACAAGATCCCTCCTCCGTCGGGACAAGGATTTCTCGCTTCGCTCGAAATGAAAACCAGCAAAATTTTATGAAGCAGGATGCGACGAAAAGCTGTTGGGGGAGGAACGCCGCATCACCGGCTTGACCTCCGACGGGGAACTGTTGGAATTTGGCTTGCGCGCTATCATCCAGTCACAAGGTAACCGTTCAGCCCCCACCTCGTTATTCCGGCAGGCCTGCCTGCCGCCCCAAGGATGGGGCAGGCAGGGATTGCCGGAATCCAGGTGCCAGGGATGGCAAAACAGTGGGGGGGGCTGAACAATTACCAACAGGCCAAGGAGCACCTACCTCAATGCCATTAAGTTAAGTTTTGTAGGTCGGGTTAGGCGCGTCTTGCGATGCAGGCGTGGACAACCGAGGCTGAACACGCCGTAACCCGACATCCCAGGCTGGCTCCCATCATCGTCTGTCGGGTTACGGCGCGCCCCAATCCTGTGATCCAACCGAACACCGAAGCACGC
>NZ_FLUY01000443.1 GCF_900092655.1 Candidatus Thiosymbion oneisti | reverse complement strand
AAAGGAAGGTCATCACGTCTTCTTCAAAGCGAATTCCCAGAGCTAAAAAAACGATATTGGGGAAAGCATTTTTGGGCGATAGGGTATGGTGCCTGGACAACAGGGAATGTAACGGACGAAATGGTTCAAG
>NZ_FLUY01000523.1 GCF_900092655.1 Candidatus Thiosymbion oneisti | reverse complement strand
TTGGCGATGTGATGGCCCAGGGACTGGGATACCCCGCGGAAGCCCTCGCAACGCACCGGCACCACCGGCTTGCCGGTTTCCTTGGCCTTTTTCTTGGCCACCGCCTCGATAGCGAGACTCTCGGGTGTCCGCGAAGCAAGTTACACGTGCTCGCCCGGGGTAGCCTCCGGCGCCAGAAAATCGACCACGACCGCGGTTACGTTGTCGCGTGCGCCCCGTTTGCAGGCCTCGTCGATTAGGGCTTGGGGAGCCGCGTTCAGCCCGATCCGTGCCAAGAACTCGAGGATATCGCCTTCGGGAATCTCTCTGGTGAGTCCGTCGGTGCACAGCAAAAAGCGGTCGCCGTTCTTGATCTCGCAGAGCTGGGCATCGACTTCCAGCAGCTCCCCGGCACCCAGGGCCCGGGTGACGACATGGGCCGCCGGGTGCTCTTCCATCGCATCAGGGGAGAGCCGACCCTGGTCGACGAGTGCCTGTACCTGGCTGTGGTCATGCGAGAGCCGGTGCAGGGTCCCGTTACGCAGGCGGTAGATCCGACTGTCTCCCACCCACAGCGAGACGCAATGCCCCCCCATCGCCATCAAAGCGGCTAGGGTGCTGCCGATGACCGCCTCCCCGCGGCGCCGGGCTTCGGCACCCAGACGCCGATTGGCATCACCGAGGCAGTCGCGCAGACTCGCCACTGCCAGGCCTAAAAACGGGTGTTGCGGCGCCGTCTCCAAGGTCTGCACGACCAAACGGCTCGCCAGATCACCGGCGGCATGACCGCCCATCCCATCCGCTACCGCCCATAACCCTCTATCCGGTCGGTCCAGATAGGCGTCTTCGTTGACCTCCCGCACGTTCCCGCGGTGAGTGGCACCGGCCGAGATGCCACTTAGCAGCAGGTTCGCGCGGTTCATGATCCCTGCGGCCCCGGAAAAACATCCCCGATCGGCCCGGCCGGGGTCTGTTCCCAACCCCACTGGTCCCACTCACCCGTGAGCATGCCCGCAAATCCGGCACTCGGCGGCAGGCCCTGACACAGCAAGACCGAGGGTTCGACGACCTCCGAGCCGTTCGACCACCACAGGCTGTAGGCAAAGAAGAGCTCCCCCAGGGTCTGGTGCAACAGGCTGGGACAGAGGACGGTGAGATCGGCGGGCAGCGGCAGGCGCCGGGCGGCCGACTGACCCGGACCAAGGGCATTCGACCGGGGTGGATTCGGCGGCGGTCCGAGGGCCGTAATCTGCTGGTCGAAATCCGCGAGTGCGAGGTCCTGCTCCAGGCAGGTGAGAAGGAGGGTCTCGGCCGCGTCATACCAGGCAGCAGCGCTGGCCAGAACGCCGAGCGGATTACCCGTGGCGGGCAGGGGACAGGCAAGGGTCAGCGGAAAGTAGCGTCCGACCCGATCCACACTCGGCATGAGCAGGCCGGCCCATGCGGATTGACCGGCCGCGCCCGGTGCGAGCACAAAGCGCCAGACCGGGCTGGTGAGGTAGGTATCGAGCCAGCGTTCGCCCAACTGGTCCCGGCTGTCTGCGATGGATTCCTGGAGCCAGCGGTCCCAAGGCTCCACGAAGGTGGTGGGTAACCGGCGGGACACGAAGTCGCCATTGCTCGGCAGCTTACCGTAGAGGCCGGGCTGCAATTGGTGGGATGGATGGGTCATCGGGACTACTGAATTATCAGAGGTACAAGGGTGGGCCGTGCCCACAGGGCGCTTATTCGATATTTCTCGTGATGGGCATCGACAATGGCTTGGTTTCAGTGCAGGAATTGGGCCTCTCCTTTTGGCCTGACTCGAATGCTCTCGGATGTCGGTTATGGGTGCTCGTCGCCGGCGGTTGGCGTGGACTGCATCTGATGCAGAACGCGCAGCCAAGCAGTGCCGTCGGGGCAGGAGAGGAGCGCATCACCGAGGTCCGCGAGCTGTACCGGGTCGGCAATCGCCGTCAGAAACGGCTCGGCCTGCGTAGCGATCGTGGAACCGAAGCGGTGGTGGGCCAGGCTGGTGAGTAGGTGGCGTGTCGCTTGGCAGCCTTGTTCCAGACCCTGTTCCAGACCCTGCTCCAGACCCTGCTCCAGACCCTGCTCCAGACCCTGCTCCAGACCCTGCTCCAGACCCTGCTCCAG
>NZ_FLUY01000446.1 GCF_900092655.1 Candidatus Thiosymbion oneisti | reverse complement strand
ACCCCTCTCCCGGCGGGAGAGGGGACATAGTAGCCAGTACCGTTGGTCATGTTATCACTTATACATTAGCCACTACCGGA
>NZ_FLUY01001470.1 GCF_900092655.1 Candidatus Thiosymbion oneisti | reverse complement strand
GATTCGCGCGCTTCGTCGTTTTCTCTTCCGCATCCTGACCGACCACGACAAGCGGTCAGCAGCTAACTTAATGGCATTG
>NZ_FLUY01000452.1 GCF_900092655.1 Candidatus Thiosymbion oneisti | reverse complement strand
GAAACATTATCCTGGAATGATTTAGGACTTTCAGTCCAGGGGGCAACCTATGCACTTTAGTGCATAGTGGTTGAGTTT
>NZ_FLUY01000454.1 GCF_900092655.1 Candidatus Thiosymbion oneisti | reverse complement strand
TTCTCAGCAAGCCAGAGGGGCGTCGTATAACTTGCTGTTGTTGTTGAGAAAAGACTGCCCGTTCCGTCATCGGTCATAGTGCTACCGACTGTCGTCCTCTTCGACCAGTCCGGAATCCATAAAGAGCCATCAATTTATATGCATCTTCTATGTTCTCTTCTAATTCTTCTATCGTCTCGCCCTGACTAAACACTCCAGGAATTTCTTTAATTTTTCCAACATACCATCCATCGTCTTGCCAATATTCAAGTTAAATGTGTGTTTCATTTTTACCTCTAAGATTGTTGGTTGATTCATAGTCCTTCTGATGGTGGAAACCTCCGCCTTCAGGCGGATAAACTTCCAGTTTGAAAGAGGCATGGTGCTTTA
>NZ_FLUY01000659.1 GCF_900092655.1 Candidatus Thiosymbion oneisti | reverse complement strand
AACACGGATCACAATCTGTGTTTATCCGTGTCTATCCGTGGTTCTTTTTCTGGCTCCCATGCTCCAGTGGGAACGAGTGCAGAACGCAGAGAATTGGCCTGTGCTCTTCTCTGTGTTCTCTGCGTCCTCTGTGGCTCGATTGCCCGTAAAAGCTGGGTTGGGATGTTGGGCACGGCGCGATATAGGCCGTCGGCTCGATTGCCGGCCAGTAGTTCACGCCTTTGCCCAACCTTGTATGTTCTTTGTACCTTTGCGGTTCAAGGGCCCGCAAGTGCCAGCTTCTTGGCCCCGGGGAAATCGGTCTTGCCGCTCCCGAGCTTGGGGATCTGTTCCACCGGCCGAATCTCGGCGGGGATGGTGAGCGGATTCATGCCGGCGTCGATCAATGCCCTACGCAACCCGTCCGGATCCAGGTCGGCCGCGATCAGTAAGATGATACGTTCACCCTTCTTCGGGTCCGGGACGGTGAGGGCCGCCAGCTCCAGCTCCGGTTCGGCGAGCACCTGCCGGACCTGCTCCTCGACCTGGGTCAGACTGATCATTTCACCGCCGAGCTTGGCGAACCGGCTATAGCGATCGACGATGGTCAGGAAGCCGTCCTGATCCAGGCGGCCCTTGTCGCCGGTCTTGTACCAACGCTGGCCGTCGAGCTCGACGAGGGCGTCAGCAGTCAGCGCCGGGGCATTGAGATAACCCTTCATCACCTGCACGCCACCGATCAGGATGAGCCCGTCCGCGCCGGGTGGCAGGGTTTCAAGGCTGACCGGATCGACGACGCGGAAGCTGGTTCCCGGTAAGGGCATACCCACGGTACCGGGCCTGTGGCCGATCTGAACCCTCCAATCGTGGGTGTGCAAGCGGTCAGGCAGGTTGCAGCTCGCCACCGGCGCCGTCTCGGTGGTGCCGTAGCCTTCGTAGATGGGTTTGTGGAATTTGAGGGCAAAGGCCTCGCGCACGTCCCGGTTCAATCGCTCGGCGCCCGCCACCACCATCCGCAGGGATTCCAACATCATGGGATGGATGTGTTTGTTGCGTGTATGGAGGCGCAGAAAGGTGGGGGGGCTGAACAGGATGGTGGCACGCTCGTGGGCGATGGCCTTGGCGCAACCGAGGGCGTCCGTGGGGTCCGGGTGGCAGATCATGGGGATGCCCTCCAGGAGGGGCATGAAGCTGGTAACCGTCAGCCCGAAGGCATGGAACGGCGGCAGATTGGAGAGGACCCGGTCGCCGCTCTCCAGCGCGAGCAGGTCGGAGATCTGGCGCACATTGGCGATGAGGTTGCGGTGGGTGAGCTCGATACCCTTGGGTGCTCCCTCGCTGCCGCTGGAGAACAGGATGGCGGCGGTGTCTTCGGGGGCGGCCCGGTGACCGAATAGGCGCCAGGCCCAGCCGGCGGGCAGGATGCTCGCGGCCGTGAGCATCAGCAGGCCCTCGGCCTTGCCGATATCCGCTTTCAGGTCCTCCATGTCATGCAGCTCGATCCCGTCGAACAGGTCACCCAAATCCAGCCCCCGGTCCTTCAGCCGGGCGAGGAAACGCCGCGCGGTGATGACATTGCGGATGCCTGCATTCTCCATACTCGCGCGCAGGGCCTCGCGGCCGGCGGTGTAGTTGAGGTTGACCACCGTCCTACCGGTCAGGAGGACCGCCATATTGGCGATGGCCCCGGCACTGCTGGCGGGCATGAGTACCCCGAGGTTCCGGGCTTGCACCAGCCTCCGGATCCGCAGCGCAAACAGGAAGACGGCGGCCATGAAACGGCGGTTGGTCAGGGCAGTGCCGATCGCGTCCAGGACACAGGGCTGACCGCGTCGCCCGGCGGCGGTCCTGAGCCAGGCCTCGGGCAGCGTCGGCAGGGTTCGGGCAAAGGTCTGCCAGGCGCTGACCGAAAGCTCGTATACGGCCTGCTTGACCTGGGTGGCAGTCGCGGAGATCGGCAAAGGCGTCCCGAAGGCCACCACCAGCTCCCGCTCCCGGCGGCGGCGACGCTGTGCCTTGCGCCTGGCGTTGGCGAACGAAAAGCTGCTGCCCCAGA
Organism: Candidatus Thiosymbion oneisti; assembly: GCF_900092655.1. Lineage (GTDB taxonomy): Bacteria > Pseudomonadota > Gammaproteobacteria > Chromatiales > Chromatiaceae > Thiosymbion > Thiosymbion oneisti. Next base: position 2,671 of record NZ_FLUY01000659.1, on the reverse strand, counting down.
GCCCGTGCAGATAGAAGGGTAGGATGACGCCTGTCTCTACCTTGGCCGCGGCCAGCTCGAAACCCCGCTTGAACTCCCCGAGTTGTGCCGTCCGGCTGATGGATTCCTCCGGGAACAGGCAGACGACCTCCCCCGCGTTCAGTAGCTCGGCAATGGTATCCAATGCCTGCCGGCTCTGGTCCCGGGAGATGGGCACCACCCCGAACAGGTCGAAGAACCGGCGCAGATACCAGCGCTTGTAGATGGCCCGATCCAGCGCGAAGCGAATGGGGCGCGGGCTCGCCGTCTGCATGACTGCCCAGTCGATCCAGGAGATGTGGTTACCCAGCATAAGCACCCCGCCTTGGGGCGGCAGGTGCGCAAGACCGATCATCTCCAATCGGTAGCGGGTCATAACGACGCGCGCCACCAGGAAACGCATCAGGGGCCGGGGCAGCTGGTAGAGGCTGTAGCAGGTCCCCACCAAGGCCAGGATGCCCAAGGCATAGATGATGGCAAGGCTGCCGCTCTCCAAGCGGGCGGCCACTACCGTCAGCCCCAGAAAGGCCAGCATCACCAGGTTCCTCACGAAATTACTGGCGGCCAGGACGCGGCCCAGCCCCGTAGCTTGGGCGTTGAACTGGATCAGCGCACTCAAGGGCACCAAGAACAGGCCGCCCATAATGCCGATAGCTAAGAAATCCAAGGTCATGATCCAAATCGAGGGCAGGCCCGGGAGCACAAACAATCCGACAGCGATGCCCAGGGCGCCGATGGGAATGAGCCCCGTCTCGATACGACCACGGGACACCCGGCCCGCGATGACCGAGCCCAGGGCGATGCCGATGCCGAAACAGGCCATCGCACCCTGGATCACCACCGTGTTGGTCTCCCCCAGGACCTCCTCGGCAAAGGCGGGAAAGGCCGGGAGCATCACCTGGGCGATGCTCCAGAAACCTGCCAGGCCCAGGATGGAGAGCCAGATGACTCGGTCCCGATAGGCCATCCTCAGGTTTTCCAGCAGGTAACGACCGGTGCGGTAGGCCCGCCAGTCGAAGCGCATGGTCGCAGAACGCGGTCTCCGCTCGGGTAGCCGGTACGCAAGGGCCAGCTCAAGCAGAGAGAAGCCTACCAGGAACCAGCCCACGGGGGCGATCAGTTGTATGATCTCCCCGGTGGTGGTGAATGTCCGTTGCGCCAGGAGGATCTCGAACAGCACCGAGAAGAAGAAGATCCCCGCCATGATGGCGGCGGTTACCGTAGCCTGGACGACTCCATTGGCGGCGGACAGCGCGTCCTCGCCCACCAGTTCTCTGATGAAGCCGTACTTGGCCGGCGAATAGAGTGCGCTCTGCACCGCAAGCAGAAAGGTCATGGCAAAGGCCGGCCAGAACCAGCCCAACCGATAGCAGGCGGTGATCGCCAAGGTGAGCCCCACTGCGGCCCAGGCGCTGATCCGCATCACCTGGGGCTTGGGGTATTTGTCCGAGAGGAACCCGGAGGGCGTGAACAGGAGCACGAACGGCAACAGGATCAGGGCATTGACGATGGCCGTCAAGGTGATCTGTAGATCCCCTTCATAGGTCTTGAACAGGGTGTTCTGGATGATGATCTTGTGTCCCAGATCCACGAAGGCGTTGAGGAAGGCCACCGCGAGATAGGGCAAGAACCCGGTAATGCGAAAGAGCTGCAACATGTTGGATGTTCCTGAAGGGGGCTCTTAAGTCCAGTGTATCCCTTTATTTTCGATTTTGTAGTGACGCCTATTCCGCGTTCCTTGGTTATGAGCGCGCAAGCCCCATTACACCAGGCCCCGAGGCGTCACAAATGAAAAATCACTGCGCCGGAATCACCGTAGGCAGGACCGGCTTCTTCCACGGCCCAGCGGATCGTCTCCGCGGTGGCCTGTCCGATGCCGCGCACCGACGCCAGGGCCTCGGCCTCGGCCTGGATGACTCCCTCCAAGCTCCCGAAGGTCTCCAACAGGCGCCGCGCCCGCTGCGGCCCTACTCCCGGCAATCCCTGTAGAACCCGGGCCTGAATCCGTGATTTGCCCCGCGGGCGGCGGCCGGGACGAGGCGGCGTACCAGTGACCACCGACCGGCCTTGGCGGGCCGCGAAGAGCATGAGTTGGGCCGTTTCGGTTGGACCCTGGGAACGCAATAGGGGAATACCCAGATAGAGGGTCAGACCGATCAAAGCCCCTTGAATGGCCTCGCGGCGCATTCCGGATCCGGCCAGGTCCGTCGCCGTCCCTTCCAAAATGAATGCCTTCCAAAGCGGCCAGCCGGTGGGCCTGACCGAACAAGCGTCCGTCCTTGATCGAGGCGACGAGATCGGGAAGCGTCTTGCGCTCGATAAGCAGCACCTCGTCGATCAGGTAGTCCCCCAACGGCAGGCGCTCGACGATCAGAGAGACTTCCTCGTACCCGCGCAGGCGATCGATCACGCCTCCGTGCCGCTCGCGGTCATCGGCAAGGATCTCGATCATCGCAGCAGGGTTGGCGCAGCCCTTCGGCGCACTGTCACCAGTGGGTGCAAGCGGCGCACGGCACGGCGGAAAATCCATGTGTGGCAGGCATTCCTTTTGGGTAAGATGAAGCCTTAGAGGCTGTCTAGGGGGCGTTCTCAATTAACAGATTTTCTCTCGTTCCCACGCGCCGCGTGGGAACGCAGAAGCTCCGCGCCGCGG
>NZ_FLUY01000347.1 GCF_900092655.1 Candidatus Thiosymbion oneisti | reverse complement strand
TGGAGCGTGGGAACGAGCGTGAAATTTGCAGATTTTATTCCCTAAAATCAGTATCTTAATTTTTAGACAGCCTCTTAGATTATAGACCCATTTTTTCAGCATTGATCCGCGGCGGCTGTTCCGTTTTCCAGACGGGCCAGGGCCACGGTGTAGCGGGCCCCCTGCTTGAGCTTTTCGTAATTGCCGAAGACCTCGCTCAGGTTGCGCTTCAGGTACTGTCGCAGCCCGTTGACGGTAACCAGGTACAGTCTTCCCCCGGCCCGTAACCGATCACGGGCATCGTGCAGGTAGAGGCTGATCATCTCACTGCCCACCTTGGCGGGGAGGTTGCTCGCGATCAGGTCGAAGCGCAGATCCGGATCGATCTGGTCGAATCCATTGCTGAGTTGGGCGCGGGCGTTGTGGATTGCATTGCGTTCGGCGTTGTGGTTGCTGTACCGAACGGCGATGAAATCCTTGTCCACCATAAGGGTGCGGCCCTCCGGGGCCAGCACTGCCATGGCAAGGCCGACGGGGCCGTAGCCGCAGCCCAGGTCGAGACAGTCGTCCGCCGGCCGCACCTGGAGGTGTTTGAGTAGCAGCCGGGTGCCCTCGTCGATCTCGCGCGGGGAGAATAGGCCCCAGGTACTGTGAATCACCAGGTTGCGCCCGCCCAGCTCGGCGGTGAACCGAATGTCGGCCCGGAGTCTATCGAGCCGTTGCCTGCTGAGCATATTTTTCGTTAGGGGCTGTTGACATTCGTCGTTCAGGGTCCGATTGTGGCACCTTTCCGCGCTGACAAGGCGTGGCGAGGAAGAATAGCAGGCCTGTTGCGACGAACCGCAACCCACGTCGGCGCGGAAAAGCACTGCAATCGCCCTTGCTGCGGGTAAACGTCAAGGCCCCTTAAGATCAACGATCACCCGAGGAGACTTACCGATGGCCGCTAAGCGGATCCTGATGCTGGTAGGTGACTTCGTAGAAGACTACGAAGTCATGGTGCCCTTTCAGATGCTCCAGATGGTGGGCCACGAGGTCCATGCCGTCTGCCCCGACAAACAGCCCGGCGACCAGGTGCGCACGGCGGTGCACGACTTCGAGGGCGATCAGACCTACAGCGAGAAGCCCGGCCACAACTTTACCGTCAACGCCGATTTCGCGACCACTGACCCCGCCGACTATGATGCCCTAGTCATTCCCGGTGGCCGGGCCCCGGAGTACCTGCGGCTCAACCAGCGCCTGATCGAGATCGTGCGCCAATTCGTCACGGCGGACAAGCCCATTGCGTCCGTTTGCCACGGTCAGCAGATCCTGGTCGCCGCGGGGGTGCTCCAGGGCAAGAACGCCACCGCCTACCCGGCGCTCAAACCCGACATCGAGCGCGCCGGCGGCTGCTGGTGCGAGATCAACGAGACCTTCTCCAACGCCTATGTGGACGGAAACCTGGTGACGGCACCGGCATGGCTGGCCCATCCCGAGTGGATCCGCAAGTTCCTGGAGCTGTTGGGGACGCGCATCGAGCCCTGATTCCACACCGCCCGCGGTGGAAACTCGTTTGCCCGTCCCGCGGGCCCACTGCCGGGGTCCGGGACCGGCACGAGCCACCGCCGTGAATTGACATATCTCTCTAGTACCAAGTTTCATCCAATTTTGCTGGTTTTCATTTGTCATCTCGACCGCAGGGAGAGAGCTTAGCGAAGCGAGAAATCCTTGTCCCGACGAAGGAGGGATCTTGTGACTTTGTGGTCGTCTTATCGCTAAAGATCCCTCCCTACGGTCGGGATGACAGCTCCCTTCGGTCGAGATGACAGAGACTGGTTTTACCGGAAAATTTTGCCGAAACGGGGTACTAGTGAACACATCCAAGTTCCGTGCGTTGCATGGCCTCGACCGGGATATCCGGCAATCCCTGTGGAGCCAGCTCCGTGATCTCTGGACCCATACCTCCACGGCGTTGGAGGGCAATACACTCACCTTGGGTGAGACCAAATTCGTCATCGAGGAAGGGCTCACCATAGCGGGCAAGCCCTTGAAGGACCACCAAGAGGTCATGGGGCATGCGCACGCCATCGAGCTCATCTATGCGGGGTTGGAGGAGGCGGTCACCGAGTCGCATCTTTGCGATCTGCACACGGCCGTGCAGTCCGAATTCGTCCTGGATATCCATAAGCCCTGCGGCGCCTGGAAGGTCGAACCGAACGGTACCTACGCAGTCACCGAGGACGGTAGGCAGACCTACATCGAGTACGCGGCCCCTGAACATGTTCCTACCCTGATGGCGCAGTGGTTGGCGGAATTGAATCGGTCCCTCGGTATGGAGCCATCCGAAACCGAAGCGATCAACGCCTATGCCAAGTTGCACTTGGGCTTTGTGCATATCCACCCCTTCTGGGATGGAAACGGACGTCTGGCAAGGCTGGTGAGTAACCTTCCCCTACTGAGTTCCGGTCATCTGCCGCTGGTGATCGATAGCCGGGACCGTAAAGAGTACAGTGACACCCTGGCGGGCTATGAACAAGCGACCGGACAGCTCACAACAGCGACCGGTATCTGGCCATCCCGCGCCTCGGACGCCGCATTTCGTGCCTTTTGTCAGCGTTCTTATCGGGCCACGCACAACCTAATTGAGCAGGCAAGAACTCGGCAGGCCAAACGTGCGACGGGGGTGAGGTCAGAGATTTGATGGGCACGCTTCGCTTTGTGCATCCGATCAAGCTGCCGCAGTTCGGAAACCTCCGCGGAGTGACCGAAACCTTAAGGATCTTTGCCAAGCGCTCGCTTTGCCCATCCTACACCTATCGCCGCGAATTGACATATGCCATGAGCACTGCGTTCATCCGCGTCTGCCAGCCCTTGCCGGTAGATTTGAAATACTCCACCACCTCCGGCGACAGTCGAATGGACACCGGCTGCTTGGTTACGGCCACCTTTGGACGGCTGACGGGCCGGAGCGTCTCGAGCGTCTCATCCGGTAACTCGTAGGCAGCCGGATCGTCGGCAATCCCGGCGCGGATCTCGGCCTCTTCTTGGGTGGACGGCAGATCGAACACCCGACCGTGCTTAGATTCGATTTGCATAGGCCCTCACTTCTCGCGGCAACGCCTTGCGCAGGCTGATGATTCGGTACAAGCTATCGTTTGTGAAAATCGATAGAACCCAGACAGCCCACAAGCTTCAACAACGAGAGGAAGTCCCATGTCCGAAGAAGGTCGTTTCACCATCCACCTGGAGCAACGGGAAAACTACGAAATCAATGTCCGCTTCGACTGGAAAAAAGCCGCGGACCTCCTCCTGGACGAGCCGCCGCCCTTGGGCGAGGCCTCCGGTCCCAACGCATCCCGCTTGCTCGCCGCGGCCGCCGCCAACTGCATGAGCGCCAGCCTGCTCTACTGCCTGACCAAGGAAGAGCCGCCTGCCAACAGCCTACGCACCGAGGCCACCTGCATCATGGTCCGAACCGAGAAGAACCGCCTGCGCATCGGCGGCATGGAAGTCAGACTGATCGTCAATGACGAGTTGGCCGGCGCCAAGCGATTCGACCGCTGCAAGGACCTGTTCGAGGACTTCTGCATCGTGAGCGCCAGCATCCGCAAAGGCATTCCCATCAAGGTCTCGGTGGAAGACGAGAAGGGGCAGATATTGCACAGCTCGGAGTAGGCGTGCCGTGCCGGAAAACCGCATGGGCACAAAGTCGGGTTAGGCGCGTGCTTCGGTGTTCGGTCAGGCCACGGGATCCGGGCACGCCGTAACCCGACACCGGATGCCGCGGACCAGCCTTGGATGTCGGGTTACGGCGCGTTCAGCCTCGGTTACCTACCCCCGCCTCACAAGGCGCGCCTAACCCGACCTACAAGACTACCCACGCAGCCCGCTACGCTTATTTACGGCCGCGCGGCCTGTTCGAGATCGTGAAGATCATTCCGGGGTAGGCGGCGGTGCCGGGGTGGATTGGGCCGGGGCCTGTTGGGCGCCATAGTGGCCGCCGTACCCATAAGGAGCACCCCAGCCGTAGGGACCACCGCTCCAACCATAGGGACCACCGCCCCAACCATAGGGACCACCGCCCCAACCATAGGGTCCGCCGTACCCGTAGGGGCCACCGTACCGATGGGGGCCGTAGCCGTCGTAGTAATCATCGTTGCCGCCGAAGAAATCATCCATCATGCCGAAAAAGGCGGATGCCGGCTGGGTAAAGAAGGCAGCGCCGGCGGTGATGACCGCGGCGGCGAGCTTACGCGTGTCTTTCATTGGCAAGTGTCTCCTGGTCTCGATTTTGGTCTGAACTCTGAACTCAAGGATGCGGGGTTCGACCTGAAAAATTCAAGTCCTCCATTATAGGCACGAAACCCGGTGTTTCTAAAGATGGGTCCGCATATGCAATGAGGCTGCGGAAGCGTTTGAACCACAAAGGCGCAAAGCCCGTAGATTGGGGTGAGGGACGAACCCCAACAACCAACTGACGACTACCCGCTGCGTCTTCTAGGACGCTGCGGTTCGATTAGCGGATTAGGGCGCATCTACTCGGTCCTCGACCGGCCGGATTGCGCCTAGCCTGATTTGATCCGGTTCGGAGGCTGTCTAAAAACTAACATATTGATTTCAAAGCAGTAGGCTGGGTCGAGGGACTAAACTTAAGCAAACTAAACTGGCCCCTAAACGCTGGGTTTCGTTCCTCAACCCAGCCTACCGCCTACGCTGGCCTACGGCCCTTTTTTAGACGGCCTCTCAGAAAATCAAAGCCCAAGAGTCAGAGTTCCTGACTTGGCGCAATTCTTTACGTTTCCCAAGGGTTTTTTTCCGCCGACGCATTATCATTGGATGTGTAACGGGCGGTCGGCGGCGTGCTCCCATTGCCTTCTCGTCACGAATCCGACCTCCCACCCATCCGGACCAAGGAGGAAGTTATGAGGCGGTTGATCTCGATTGCGCTGGTTATGGCCCTCGGAGCGGTAGGCCCCCTCCAGGCCGCTGTTCCGGACAAGATCACATTGGAAACCGCGAAGGAAAAGGGCTGTCTGGGTTGTCACGAAGGCATCGAATCGATCCGCGAGGAGACCAGCGCCATGCTGGCCGCCATCAAGGCCCTGGGCAGACCCCAAGGCGATCCCGAGGGCTGCGTGGTCTGCCATGGCGGCAACCCGCGGGGCCTGACGGCCGCGGAGGCGCACCGAGGCGTGCCCGAGAAGGCGTCGGAAACGGGTCCCAAGACCTTCTATCCGGACCCGGGCAGCATCTGGATCGCCGACGCCACCTGCGGCCAGTCCGGTTGCCACCAGGGCTATCCCTATCGATTGGAGCGCGCCCTGATGAACACCGAGGCTGGCAAGATCCAGGGCAATCTGCACACCTGGGGCATCGAGGAGGTCCAGAACTACAAGGTCCCCTGGGGCAACTACGCCGTCGAAGACACGGACGGGCTAACGCCGACCGTCGGCACCCAGGTCTACAAGACCTACATGACTAAGCTGATCGAGGAGCATCCGGATCAGCTACCGACCAAGCTCGATCAGATCCCCCTGCCTTCGGTCGAGGAGATCGAGGCCGATCCCAAGCTGGCGGGCTTCACCTATCAGCGCCAGCAGTGCCAGCGCTGCCATGTGGGCGTCAAGGGACGCGAAAAGCGCGGTGACTACCGTGGTATGGGCTGCTCCGCCTGCCACATCCCCTACGGCAACGAGGGCTATTACGAGGGCGGCGACCCGACCATCGACAAGGAAGAGCAGGGCCACATGCTGGTGCACCGCATCCAGGGCACCCGTGAGGCCAAGGTCAAGGTGCGGGATGATATGGTGTATTCGGGTATCCCCGTGGAGACCTGCAACTCCTGCCACAACCGCGGCAAGCGGATCGGCGTCACCTATCAGGGCCTGATGGAGTTCCCCTACGGCTCGCCCTATAACGAGCAGGGCAAGACCCAGCCCAGGCTGCACACCAAGCAGTACCTCTTCATCGCCGACGACCTGCACCACCAGTACGACCAGAGCCGACCCGAGAACCCCCAGGGCGGCATGCTGTGTCAGGATTGCCACACCACCATCGATATACATGGTGACGGCAACATCTTCGGCACTACCCTGGCCCAGGTCGAGATCGAGTGCCAGGACTGCCACGGCACCCCCCAGGCGTTCCCGTGGGAGCTGCCCCTGGGCTTCTCCGAGGAGTTCGGCAAGACGCTCGCCACCGAGGCCCGGGGACTGGGCGATACACTGCTCGCCGAGACCCAAGCCTACGCGACCCAGTATGACAAGCAGGATGGTTATCTGCTCTCCACCCGCGGCAACCCCCTGGGCAATGTGGTGAAGGACGGCAAAAAGGTCGTGCTACACTCCGCCACCGGCCTGGATTTCCAGGTGCCGCTCCTGAAGCAGTTGGCTGAGGACAACAGCTGGAAGAGCCCGGACGCCATGGTCGCCATGAACGACGTGGCTAAGCACAACGAGAGCATGGAGTGTTATGCCTGCCACGCCTCCTGGGTACCCCAGTGCTATGGTTGCCACGTGCAGGTCAACTACGGCAAGGACCAGGACGGCAAGCCGTTCCAGGATACGGACTGGATCGCCGGCGGCAGCGAGCGGTTCGACGACGGCCAGACCGCCGAATCCCCCCTGGGCACCCATGGTCACAAGCGGCCGGGCAAGGTGTTCGAGAAGCGCTCCTATCTGCGCTGGGAGGAGCCGGTGCTCGGCATCAACGGCGAGGGCCGTGTGACCCCGCTGATGCCCGGCTGCCAGATCGTCTACACCGTCATCGACCGGGAGAACAAGGTGGTCGCTTTGAACCAGCTCGGTAAGTCGCCGGACGAGCAGGCGGCGCTCGGCCAGGCGCGGGTGCCGGATGCCATCGATATGGCCCCGGTGCAGCCCCACTCGGTCCAACGCAAGGCCCGCACCTGCGAGTCCTGCCACAACAACCCCAAGGCCATGGGCTACGGGATCTCCGGCGGCGTCTTCCAGGCCCGCTATCCCGAGGACATCGTCGAGGACCTGATCGACCAGAAGAACGGCGAGCCGATCCCTGGCCGCTACCAGATCCAGATCCCCGGGATCCCCGCCCTGGACTACGACTGGTCCACCATCATCAAGGACGGCCAGCAGGTGCAGACCGTCGGTACCCACTGGCCCCTGTCCCGCGCCTTGACCAAGGAAATGCGCATGGGTATGGAGCGCACGGGTCTATGCATGGGTTGCCATCGTGAGATGAGCAATGCCGAACTCTGGTCCAAGGCCGCGACCGAGGGTCAGTTGACCGATGAGCAGCACATCGAGCTGATGAACAAGATGTTCAAGGCCTATACGGAATCGGTGGAGGGGAAGAAGTAAGCGGGTCGTCCCTGATCCGAAGGGTGCCAAAGGCTTCCAATCATAGGAGCAGATCTGATCCCAATGCCATATTCTCTCCGCGGCGCGGAGCAACCAGGTTCCCACGCAGCGCGTGGGAACGAGAAAAAAAAGCCCCTCTCCCGCGGGAGAGTGTCGTAAAAGCCCGTCCGCGGGCTGTTGCGGGGCGGAAGCGGAGTTGCGTGATTTGCTGTTTCCTTCATTTTTGGCTCGTTCCCACGCTCCAGCGTGGGAACGTAAGTGTGGCCGCTCCAGCGGCCAAGGTTTCGACGCTGGAGCGTCTGGACTTGCTCCCACGCCGGAGCGTGGGAGCCAGAGAGGAGACTCGATGTGACTACCCCATTCGTCGCGGTCCTGATGGGATCCGATTCCGATCTGTCCACCGTCCAGGCCACCTTGGATGTGTTGTCCAAGCTGGAGATTCCGCACGAGGTGAAGATTACCTCCGCCCATCGCACGCCGGCCGCCACCCATGCCTACGTGAAGGACGCGGAAGGCCGTGGCTGCGCCCTCTTCATCGCGGCGGCCGGCTTGGCGGCCCATCTGGCCGGGACCGTCGCCGGACTCACCCTCAGGCCGGTGATCGGCATCCCCTTGGATGCCGGACCTTTGAAGGGGGTGGACTCGCTGCTGTCCACGGTGCAGATGCCGGGGGGGATCCCGGTGGCCACCGTGGCTATCGGCAAGGCCGGGGCCAAGAACGCGGGCTATCTGGCGGCCCAGATCCTGGCCCTGGGCGATGCCGATCTGGCCGAGCGGATACGGTTGGAACGGGAGGAAAATGCCCGTGCGGTACAGGCCAAGGACGCGGAGCTGCAACGCAAGCTGCCGGGTTGAAGAGGGGGTGTCGCACAAGGCACCGATCTTCACCCTTTGTCCCCCTCTCGCCCTTTGACCCCTCTCCCGGCGAGGGTGTCGCAAAAAGGGTGGCGTCAGCTGCCAGTCGGTGAAATTTGAACCACAGAGAACACAGAGGACACAGAGCATTGGCCGATTCCTTTTCCATCTCAGGGTATTCGACGCCGGTCAGGGGCGGGAAGGAACCAGCTCAGGGACCGCATCAATTTTCCCATACTCAATCTTGCTCAATCCGATTCCGGCGATGCGGTTCGCTGCGCTCACCGCATCCTACGGGCTACCGATAACATTGAGCGAACAGTATCCTCACAGAAAAATTATCCGCAAATGAACGCAAATGAACGCAAATAACGCAATTGGATCAGGAACGGTCGATGCTGGTGAACCGATTACGACCGATTTGCGTTAATTCGCGTTCATTTGCGGCAAAAAAGCATTCCCGATGGAAGAACCGAACCGATGTTATCGGTATTTCGACGCTGCTGTAGTAGTTGGTGTTCGCTCTGCCGGGTCATGCGCGCTCAGAAACCGCTGGTGATGGGATAGCGCCGGTCGCGGCCGAAGGCCCGGCGGGTTATACGCACCCCGGGCGGTGCCTGGCGGCGTTTGTACTCATTGCGGTCCACCAGGCGCGCCACCCGTTGCACCTCCGCCTCCGGATAGCCTGCCGCCACGATTGCGGCGACACTCCAGTCGTCCTCGATGTAGCGTTTGAGGATCTCGTCGAGCAGATCATAATCCGGCAGGCTGTCCTGGTCGGTCTGATCCGGTCGCAGCTCGGCGGAGGGCGGGCGGGTCAACACCCGCTCCGGAATGACCCGCGAGCGCCGATTACGGTAGCGTGCCAAACGATAGACCAGGGTCTTGGACAGATCCTTGAGGGGCGCGAACCCCCCCGCCATATCTCCGTACAGGGTCGCATAGCCTACGGCCATCTCGCTCTTGTTACCGGTGGTCAAGAGCATCTTGCCCTGCTGGTTGCTGATGGCCATGAGAATAATGCCCCGGCAGCGGGCCTGGATATTCTCCTCGGTGACGCCGGCATCCCGGTCTGGGAGCTGGTCTGCCAGCATGCCGAGAAAGGCCTTGAAGGCCGGCTCGATGGAGAGGACGCTGGCCTTTACGCCGAGGATTCGCGCCTGTTCCAGCGCGTCATCCAGGCTCATGTCGGCAGTGTAGCGCGACGGCATGAGTACGACCTCCACCAGCTCCGGACCCAAGGCATCCGTCGCTACCGCCAGCGTCAGGGCCGAGTCGATCCCTCCCGACAGACCCAGCACGGCCCCGTCGAAGCCGTTCTTGCGGACGTAATCCCGCACCCCGAGCACCAGGGCGCGATAGATGGCCTCCTCCCGTTCGAGCACGGGTGCCACGGCGCCCGGCAACGGGCGTGGCCGGTGCTCGAGATCCATATCCACGACCAGGGATGCCGCCTCGAAATAGGGGGCCCGATGCGTGAGATTCCCCGCTGCGTCGACCACGAAGGAGCCGCCGTCGAACACCAACTCGTCCTGTCCCCCCACCAGATTCGCGTAGATGATCGGGATTCCGTGCTCTTGCGCCCGGAGCCGGACCAAAGCCTCACGTTCCGGGGCCTTGTCGAGGTGATAGGGCGAGGCATTGATATTGATCAGCAGCTCGGCACCGGCCGCCGCGGCCTGGCGCGTCGGGCCCTCCTCCCAGATATCCTCGCATACCGTAAGGGCGATGCGTGTCCCCTTGAATTCCAGGATGCCGGGGCCGTTTCCGGGCTGGAAGTAGCGTTTTTCGTCGAAGACCCTGTAGTTCGGCAGAAGCTGTTTCGCATACTCGGCGATGACCTGACCGTCGCTTACCAGGCCCGCCACATTGAACAGGCCCCCCAGCGCCGCCTTGGGGTAGCCCAAGATCAGCGCCATCCCCCGCGTCTCGGCAGCGATCCGCCTCAATGCCGCCTGGGTACGCTCGGTGAGCTCGGGGCGCAGGAGCAAGTCCTCCGGCGGATAACCGGTCAGGGTCAGCTCCGGGAATACCAGCAGGTCCGCTTTCTGCTCGTTCCGTGCGGCATTTGCCGCCGCAATCACCTGATCCCGATTGCCGTCGACGTCACCGACGAGCAGATTCAGTTGTGCGATCAGGATGCGCAGCCTCAGGGACGTTTCCATTGTCGCTCACTCCCCAAACAGCCGCAGGCCAACCGTCCGCTCCCGTGGTCCGTCCAGCTCCACCAGCATGACGGATTGCCAGTCACCGAGATCCGGATCCCCGGCGACGATCGGGATGACCTCCGAGCTCCCGACCAACATCGCCAGGAGATGGGAATGGGCATTCTCCGGCTCGTCGGGTGGGCAATCCCGCAGCTCGATGTCGTTGTGCAGATAGGCCTCCCCCGGCGGGATTAGGCGCGTGAAGAAGCGCCTGACGTCCTCCAGCAGCCGTTCCTCATGCTCGTTGATGGTGATGGCCGTCGTGGTGTGACGGGAGGTCACAGTCAGAAATCCGCAGGCCATGCCGCTGTCTGCAACCAGGCCACGAATCTGCGGCGTGATGTCGTGCAGGGCGATACCGGGGTCGGTAGGAATCGTGAGGATGTGGTGGATGCTGATCATAGGCGGCGTTGATTTGGGATTTGGCAGCTGTGCAGGATGAGGATCACTCGCCGGGTATTGCGGCGCGCTCTTCTTCGTCGCCGGGGATCAGGGGAAACTTGCGCTCGGTCCAGTCACGCTTTGCTTGCGCAATGCGCTCGGGATTGCTGGAAACAAAATTCCAAAACAGGGTACGCGGCCCCAAGGGCTCTCCACCGAGTAGGACGAAGCGTGCCCCAAGGTCCGTCCTAATCACAAGGTCGTCATCCTTTTCGAAGACCAGCATGCGAGGCTCGGCAAGCACCTGCTCTCCGACCGAGACACTTCCCGTCAGTAAAAAGAGTGCGCGTTCGCTGTAGGCTTTTTCGAGCTGCAGCGTGGCACCGGATTCCAGGGAAGCGTCGACATAAAACATCGGAGAATAGATCTCCACGGGCGATTCTGCTCCGAATGCACTGCCGACGAGCACTCTGAGTGTGACCCCCTTGCGGGCTACGATCGGTATGGAGTCTTGGGGGTGATGAAAAAAGGCGGGCTCGTCCTCTTCGTTTTCCTCGGGTAAAGCGACCCACAGCTGAATGCCATGTATCCTCTTTTCCCGCTTGCGAAGCTCAGCGGGAGTGCGCTCCGAATGCACGATTCCCTTGCCCGCGGTCATCCAGTTGATGGCTCCGGGGGTGATGGTTTGGTGAAAGCCCAGGCTGTCGCGATGATCGATGCTCCCCTGCAGGAGGTAGGTGACCGTCGCAAGTCCGATGTGGGGGTGAGGACGCACGTCCAGATTTTGCCCGGGGCCGAAGGTCTCGGGACCAAAATGGTCGAAGAAAACAAAGGGTCCCACGGCGCGATAGTCCGGAGCCGGCAGCACCCGACGCAGAGAAAATCCACCCAGATCTCGGACCTGGCCTTCAATGAGCTTGGTTGCCATAGGACTGTCTCCACGCATAGGCCTCACTGTGTCTTTCCGGCAGGGGGTGCCGGAATCCAGGTGCCATGGCTGGCAACAACAGGAGGCTCTGAACCATTACCCAAAGGATATGTTTCAGCAGTGATTATCATTTGGTAGCTCTGGGTCCAACCGTGCCGCAGTCAAAAACCGCAGTCACATTCGAGTATAATCCAATACTTGAAGAATTAGGGGGCCGCGTGTTTATACCCCTGAGGGGAGGCTAAACCGCGCTGTCTTCGATTCGATTGCAACCCATGGGATCTCCGAGCGGGCAGTCAGCTTGAGCACGGCTTCGGATCTAGGCTTCCAGGTAAGGCCCGGCGGCAGACTGCGCGGGCGTCTCCGGGTGCCCGGAGACAAGTCGATCTCCCACCGGGCCGTCATGCTCGGCGCCATCGCCGATGGGGTAACCCGGATCTCCGGTTTTCTGGAAGGTGCGGATAACCTGGCGACCCTCGGTGCCTTCCGCGCCATGGGGGTCCCTATCGAGGGGCCGGAGGTTGGGCGCGTGCGCATCGCGGGGGTTGGGCTTAGGGGTCTGCGCGCCCCGCGTTCGGATCTGGATCTCGGCAACTCCGGCACCTCCATGCGATTGCTCGCCGGGTTGCTGGCCGGGCAGCGGTTTGCGACGACGCTGGTGGGTGATCCCTCCTTGAGCAAGCGGCCGATGCGGCGGGTTACGGAGCCCCTGGAGCGGATGGGCGCCCGGATCGAGACCACGGATCCGGGCACTGCGCCGCTGCAGATCGCGCCGGTCGCTGGGCTGCGTCCGATCAGCTACGCGCCGCCCGTGGCCAGCGCCCAGGTGAAATCCTGTCTGCTGCTGGCCGGGCTCTATGCCAAGGGCGAGACCTGCGTCACGGAGCCGACACTGACCCGGGACCACACCGAGCGGATGCTCGCGGCCTTCGGCCATCCGGTCCGTCGTGCCGGGTCGCGGATCTGCATCACGGGGGGCGGACGGCTGTCCGCCTGCCGTCTCGATATCCCGGGGGATATCTCCTCCGCCGCTTTCTTTCTGGTGGGGGCGAGCATCGCCCCCGGCTCGGACCTGACGCTGGAGCATGTAGGCGTGAATCCGACCCGGATCGGGGTGCTGAACATCCTGCACGCCATGGGCGCGGATATCCGGCTCACCAATCCGCGGAATGCCGGTGGTGAGCCGGTGGCGGATGTGCGGGTACGCTCGGCTCCGTTACAGGGCATTGTGATCCCACGCGACCAGGTGCCACTGGCGATCGACGAGTTTCCGGCCCTGTTCATTGCCGCTGCCTGTGCCCGGGGCGAGACCTTGCTGACCGGCGCGGAAGAGCTGCGGGTCAAGGAGAGCGACCGGATTCGGGTCATGGCGGAGGGTCTGGCGGCCCTCGGGGTGGCGGTCGAGCCCCGCGCCGACGGCATCAGGATCCGCGGCGGCGGCTATGGCGGTGGCCGGGTGGACAGCGGCGGCGACCACCGGGTCGCTATGGCGTTCGCCATCGCGGCCCTACGGGCCGGGGCCCCGATCAAGGTCCGGGACTGCGCCCATGTGAATACCTCCTTCCCGGGCTTTGCGGCTCTGGCCGCCGGGGTTGGACTGGGCATCGAGGAAAGGCGGGCATGATCCCCGTCGTCACGATCGATGGTCCATCGGGGACCGGCAAGGGCACCATCGCCGAGCTTCTGGCCCGGCGGCTGGGCTGGCACTGCCTGGACAGCGGCGCCCTCTACCGGACACTCGGTTTGGCCGCGCAACGCCGGGGGCTCGATCCGGACGCGGTGGCGGCGCTGGCGGCCTTGGCCTCGACCATGCAGGTGGAATTCCGGGATCGGCGGGTCTTGCTGGATGGCGAGGACGTATCCGAGGCCATCCGTACCCAAGCGGTGGGCAACGCCGCTTCCCGGATAGCCGTCCACGGCCCCGTGCGCGAGCGGCTGCTCGCCCGGCAACGAGAGGCGGCAAGCCTGCCCGGTCTGGTGGCCGACGGACGTGACATGGGAAGCGTGGTCTTTCCGGACGCGCCCCTGAAGCTCTTCCTGACGGCGAGTACCGAAGAACGGGCCAAACGTCGTTATAAACAGTTGAGACAAAAGGGGTTGGATGTTAGCCTTTCTCCGCTTGTCAGGGAGATTCGCGAACGTGACGAGCGTGATGCTAGTCGTTCCGCGGCGCCGCTGAAACCGCCCCTTGGGGCACTGGTGGTGGATACCACCGCCATGACGATCGCGGAGGTGCTGGTCCGGGTCCTGGAAGCCGTGAAGCGCGTCTTCCCGGATGCGACCGATTAGCGTCCGGTATACCGTTTTTTGCCGATCGTTTCAGAGCCTGTCTGGGTTACGCGTTCGTAGCGAGGAATCGAGGGGCACAAAGATGAGGATTTTCCGCTCGATTGGGGCGAAAGCTTAAGCCTATTTAACGAAATCGAGCGGGAACTCCGATCGGCCGCCTCGATTCCGCACCTCCTCAAATCCGCAGGAGAACAGCCGTATGCCAGACAGGCTCTTAAGTTGCGGGTGGCCGTGCCGACCTAGCCGGCTGACCCTTCCTAGCTGGTCCGCCGCGCGGCGACGGGCCCTAAGTTCAACCCAAGCCCTTGCCCGGAAGGGACAAGACGACGCCTGCGTCAGGATACCTTGAACCCATGACCGAAAGCTTTGCCGAACTCCTCGAAGAGAGTCTCTCCGCTACCCAGCTGCAGCCCGGCACCATCGTCACCGGTACGGTGGTGGATATCACCCCCGATACGGTGATCGTCAACGCTGGCCTGAAGTCGGAAGGTGTCATCCCCAGGAACCAATTCTTCGATGCCGAGGGTGACCTGGAGGTTGCGGTCGGCGACCAGATACAGGTCGCCCTCGACGCGGTCGAGGACGGCTCCGGCGCTACGCGTCTGTCGCGAGACAAGGCGAAACGCCATGCCGCCTGGGAGTTCCTGGAAAATGCCTTCGAGGCGGCGGACACCGTCAAGGGCCTTATCAGCGGCAAGGTCAAGGGAGGGTTCACGGTCGATCTCGGCAGCGTCCGCGCCTTTCTCCCCGGCTCGCTCGTGGACGTGCGTCCGGTACGCGATACCAGTTATCTGGAAGGCAAAGAGCTGGAGTTCAAGATCATCAAGCTGGACCGCAAGCGCAACAATGTGGTGGTGTCCCGCCGTGCCGTGGTGGAAGAGGAGTACAGCGCCGAGCGTGAGGCCCTGCTCGAAAGGCTGGAAGAGGGCATAGCAATCAAGGGCGTCGTGAAGAACCTGACGGACTACGGCGCCTTTCTCGACCTGGGGGGCATCGACGGTCTGCTGCATATCACGGACATGGCCTGGCGGCGGGTCAAGCACCCCTCGGAGGTGGTCGAAATCGGCGACGAGGTCACGGTCAAGGTGCTCAAGTTCGACCGCGAGCGCCAGCGGGTCTCCCTGGGTCTCAAGCAGATGGGCGAGGATCCCTGGGTCAATATCTCCCGGCGTTACCCCGAGGGTACCCGGGTCTTCGGTAAGGTCACCAATACCGCTGATTACGGCTGCTTCGTAGAGATCGAGGAGGGTGTCGAGGGGCTGGTCCATGTCTCCGAGATGGACTGGACCAACAAGAACATCCACCCCAGCAAGGTCGTCACCCTGGGTGATGAGGTGGAGGTGATGGTACTCGACATCGACGAGGAACGTCGTCGCATCTCCCTCGGCATCAAGCAATGTCGGATAAACCCCTGGGATGAGTTTGCCGCCAACTACAAGAAGGGCGATCACATCAGCGGCAAGATCAAGTCCATCACGGACTTCGGTATCTTCATCGGCCTCGATGGGGGCATCGATGGCTTGGTGCACCTGTCGGATATCTCCTGGGATGAGTCCGGCGAGCAGTCCCTGCGCCGTTACCAGAAAGGCGATGAGCTCGAGGCCGTGGTGCTCTCGGTCGATCCCGAGCGCGAGCGTATCTCCCTGGGGGTAAAGCAGCTCGATAAGGATCCCTTTTCCTCCTTCGTCGCCCTCAACGAGAAGGGCAGCGTTGTCACCGGAACCATCAAGGAGGTGGACGCCAAGGGCGCGACCGTGGTCCTGGCCGACGGCGTCGAGGGCTATTTGCGCGCCTCCGAGATATCCCGCGACCGGGTCGAGGATGCCCGCGCGGTGCTCAAGGTCGACGACGAGATCGAGGCCAAGTTTGTCGGTGTGGATCGCAAGAATCGCACCCTTTCGTTGTCCATCAAGGCCAAGGATATGGATGAGGAGAGCGCCGCCATCAAGGGGTATGCCCGTGATGCGCAGGCCGGTACCGCCACCCTGGGCGACATCCTCAAGCAACAGATGGAAGAAGATCAGAAAGATTGAATCCTCTCCTGAACGGACGGCCCGTGCGTGCCGGGTATTGAATCTTGTCTGCGGAAACGAGCGTGATGACAAAATCGGAGCTGATTGAGCTGCTCGCGGATGAGCAAGCGCATCACCTGGTCTACCGAGATGTGGAACTGACTGTCCGCTGCATCCTGGAGCAGATGAGCAGTACCCTCGCTGCCGGTGGACGCATCGAGATCCGCGGCTTCGGCAGCTTCTGCCTGCACTACCGCCCGCCGCGCATCGGTCGTAATCCCAAGACGGGTGGTCCCGTTGCTTTGGCGGGAAAGCATGTTCCCCACTTCAAACCCGGAAAGGAGCTGCGCGATCGCGTCAATGCCGCCTTCATGGCAGAGCAGGCCCAACAGCAGGACCAGGCCGCAGCCGACCAGGAAGCGTCCAAGGCGGCAGACACCGACGGCGATACCTGATTCGTTCCCCTGATCGGTGCATCGGTGCAGCAGTGGACACCGATGAGAATTCCTGATCTGTCCGAGGCCTGCGCGGCGGAACTTGCCAGCTTGTGCTGGCCCGATGGCTTTCGCTGCCCACAGTGCGGACACGACCACGGTTGGTATTGCAGCACGCGGCGGCATTATGAATGTGCTCGCTGCTCCCATCAGACCTCCCTCACCGCCGGGACCCTCTTCCACGGCAGCCATGTGCCCCTGACCAAATGGTTCTGGGCTCTGTACTGGGTTGGCACCGACACGGGTGGAATTTCGGCCTTGCGTCTGTCCCAGCTCATCGACGTCCAGTGGCGCACGGCCGACTCCATGTGACACCGCTTGCGGGTCGCCATGGGCCAGCGCGACAGCCGCTATCGACTCACCGACTTGATCGAGGTCGACGATGCCTACCTGGGTGCGAACAAGACCGGTAAAGCCGGTCGTGGTGGTGGACGCCCCCCCATCTTGGTTGCCATTGAGAAAGCCGAAGGGTAGTGGTTAAGGTTTAAATGGAAACATCGCCACGAGCAGTCTGTCGGGCACGCCACAAGCTGCACTCCCTCTCCCCCCGGGAGAGGGCCGGGGAGAGGGGATCAAATAAAGAAATGGGGTGTGGTTAATGAACCGCTCTACGCTAACCATTTAAAAATGGCTCTTTATGGATTCCAGATTGCCAACGATAATGGAAGGGTACCGCCGGACGTTTTGGAGTGCGGCGGCAACCTGACCCCGATGCTTACCGGAATCTACAGTGCCAGGCATAAGTGGGGGGTCGGCCAAGTGGCACAATCCTGCCGCCGCTTTGGATTGGACCACGCATCAAAGGTGTTGCGGTCAGGGAAAAGCGCCGTCGCCGCGGCGCAGGTGGAACCTGAGTGCCCGGATTCCCGGCCAACGCCGCTGGTATCCCCCGTGGCTGAGGTTCGATGCGGCCGCGCCGCTTTGCCGGCGCAC
>NZ_FLUY01000455.1 GCF_900092655.1 Candidatus Thiosymbion oneisti | reverse complement strand
ATGGTATCGGTGGTAAAAAATGGTGTGTCTGCCTCGGCTGTAGTTTTTCATAACAATGATGCTAAAGCACCATGCCTCTTTCAAACTGGAAGTTTATCCGCCTGAAGGCGGAGGTTTCCACCATCAGAAGGACTATGAA
>NZ_FLUY01000540.1 GCF_900092655.1 Candidatus Thiosymbion oneisti | reverse complement strand
AAACCTTGGCCGCTGGAGCGGCCACAACGGCATTCCCACGCTGGAGCGTGGGAACGAGCCATGAGGGCATCGTGGCCGCTCATTCGCTCCATAACTCGTTGTTTTAGATTGCAA
>NZ_FLUY01000250.1 GCF_900092655.1 Candidatus Thiosymbion oneisti | reverse complement strand
CAGGTTCCCGTGTCCTTAGATGTGGCCTATCCGTTGCCGCCCCTTTCGTCTGGCGGTGCCTCACGAGCCAGATCATAGCCGCGGTC
>NZ_FLUY01000509.1 GCF_900092655.1 Candidatus Thiosymbion oneisti | reverse complement strand
CTGTGTGCCAAGCAGGTATCAGCTCGACCACCGTGAATCAGGATCCGAACCTTATGCCCCAGGATGTCCAAGCCCCGGTTACCCACCGACCCACTGTCATGGTCGGGCTGTCGGGGGGCGTGGATTCTTCGGTCGCCGCCCTGCTGCTGCTGGAGCAGGGGTATCGGGTGGAGGGTCTGTTCATGAAGAACTGGGAAGAGGACGACACCGCCGATCATTGCGCCGCCGCCGCGGACCTGGCGGATGCCGGCAAAGTCGCCGCGCTGCTCGGCATCCGTCTGCATCGGGTCAACTTCTCGACCGAGTATTGGGACCGGGTGTTCTCCCATTTCCTCGCCGAGTACCGTGTCGCCCGCACGCCGAATCCGGATATCCTGTGCAATCGGGAGATCAAGTTCCGCGCCTTTCTGGATCACGCCCTGGACCTGGGTGCCGAGCGCATCGCCACCGGTCACTATGCCCGCGTCGCCCGCGACCATGCGGGCTGGCACCTGAGACTCGCAGCGGACGCGCATAAGGACCAGACCTATTTCCTGTATCTGCTCGGACAGGAGCAGCTCGGCCGCTGCCTGTTCCCCCTCGGTAATCTGAACAAACACGA
>NZ_FLUY01000643.1 GCF_900092655.1 Candidatus Thiosymbion oneisti | reverse complement strand
CCCGATGTGAGTCTTTAAAAATCAATCGGTTATATTGGAACATGAGGCCGATACGGTGGTCGTTGACCAGAAAACAAGGGGTTAGACGCCAAATGGTCCTCGTAACATACTGATTTTAAAGAATGTTACAAAGGGAACAACTCTATTGTTTTATCAAGATTCGTTTTGCACTCTGCGCATATTATAGCCAAGATATGTTTCTCTGCCTAAGACATGCTCATTAAATCCCGGATCATATGATGTTTGTATAAAGAGCTTTCGTGCAATAGTGAAGTCCTGATCCTTTGTTCGTATATGGAGTCCACCTCCACTTTCACGCCGCGTTAGGGTGGACGTAAAATATGCGGAAGAAAAACAAGATTGAGGGCCTAAATGCATTTCTTCGCCAAGATTCGGCAGAGATTTAACGATCAGGTGAGGTAGAAATTCTTCGATTACTGTATTATCAAGTTTTAACTGACTCTTTTGCCGATACAGAAAATCACTCTCACTATCGAATATGGTATCGAGGTCGATAAACCGCTTGTATCCAGAGAGTAAGGAAACTAAACGATCAATCATAACCAACTGCTCTCCTTCGGCGTCAGTCATTGCCCGTATCCATTCGTGATATTTTTCTATCGCGTAGTCTATCCTCTCCTTGTCATCGACAGGGAGCTTGTCGTTGTCAAGCAGCGCATTAAGCTTATCCAGGTGCGGAGTCGGTAATGCCATTATTCTTTTGCCTGTGACGGTACAAATTGCGGAGAAGGCTTTATATCCTGGACACGTGAGATTGCATCTTCGAGAGATTCGTGCTTATCTTCCGGCACGGTCTTCCGCGCATCCGAGAGCACCTCTTCCCCAATTCTTCGGGCATGACTAATGACAAGAGAAGACTCAGGCTGAATTACGCCCTTCGGAATAAAGTGCAGTATATCTTCTTTGATAATGTTACCAAATTTGTTCTGGAACTGTCGTTCTTGCCGTAGAGCCGTTCGCATACCAATAACTTCTTCAGCAAGTCGGCGTAAAATAGCGCCATTGAAAAAGGCGGTTTTATGAACATTCGATTCTCGGCCTACAACAAAAATAATTCTTCCACTATCACAACAAACTCTTACCAACTCGGAAAGGGATTGGCTCATGTCGATGCAATATTGAACAACCGTTAAAAACCGGTTCTGCCGGAACTTTCGGTTTGCGCCAATTTCTGACTTTGCTGATACGAGCGGCTTCCAACCCAGCATTTCGACTGAAGAACGGTAATTGTGATGGTAATTGAACACGTTAATATAAGGCGGAGAAGTAAGAACGAAATCGATAACACTATCGTCCAGTGGTAAATATCTTGCGTCTCCTAGTGTTACAGAAACAGTTTTTCCGGATTGTGGCAAGGATTCGACAAGGGAACGCAGCTCATTCCATTTTGACCAAAAGAATTCTGCCGAAATGCTTTTGTCTCTTAAATCTAGTTTTACGATCAAGGCTTCAATCAAGGTTCTGACGTCCCGATTATCCAGTTTAGTTAAACTGGAAATAAGTGGCGTGATAGATACGTCATCGTTAGAATCCGCACCTATTGGTTCAAACAGAGGAAGCCCCAAAGGAATATATGTTGATAAGTAACTGTCTGTGCTGGAAATCAAGGAAAGGCGTTCCCTTCTGTTGTAAACAGTGAACGTGTAAACTTTAGCCAATAATTCTGCGGCAGGATTTACTTCGTACCCAAATGCTTCGTGACCTAAATGAGCAGACTCTACCAGCACTGTTCCGCTACCGACAAATGGGTCTAGAACCACATCATTCTTATGGGCGTAGCTTGCAAGGATAGCGTGGGCGAATTGGGGCGAAAATTGCCCGCGCCAAGTAAGGAGATTGGCTCGCCTTTTGTCGTCAATATCCAGATAGGTTCTATCCAAGGGTCGGTCGAACGGCATAGACTCATCCGAAAAAGAGGTCTTTTCCTCTCTACAAATAATACATTCCGTCATCTATGAACTTTTTGAACCTCTAACGCGCCGATTGAGGGAGGTAGGATGCGGTAAGCCGCCAGGGACGGCGGCGAACCGCATCATATCGACCACGAAAGTCACGCAAGGACAAACATGAAGGTTCGTGTCCTTTCGTGCCGTTCGCGGTTCGAGGAAAATCAGCCCAGAGCAGCCAGGGCGGCGGCGTAATCCGGCTCTTGGGTGATCTCGGGGACCAGCTGGGTATAGAGGACCTTGTTGTCCTTATCCAGGACCACCACGGCACGGGCAGTGATACCCGCCAAGGGGCCGTCATCCATCAGCACGCCATAATCCTTGCCGAACTTACGCGAGCGCATGATGGACAGGTTGACCACGTTGCCGATGCCTTCGGCCTTGCAGAAGCGGTCGGAGGCGAAGGGCAGATCGGCCGAGATGACCAGGGCGACGGCATCGCGCTTGCCGGCCATAGTCTCATTGAATTTCTTAGTAGAGGTAGCACACACTTCGGTGTCCAGGCTGGGTACGATGTTGAGCAACTTCTTCTTGCCGGTATAGTCGGACAGGGTCTTGTCGCTCAGATCACCGGCGACCAGCTTGAAATCCGGGGCGGTCGAGCCGACAGCGGGCAAGTCGCCGGCGAGCTTGACGGGGGTTCCTTTGAGGGCGGTTTTAGCCATGGGGATGCTCCTATTTGGCTTGTCGGATGGTTGTGGTTTATTGATTCTTCAGGAATAAGGTGCTTTGGTCTTAACTGCCTTCTGAAGAATTCAGCCGCAAATGAACGCGAATGAACGCAAATGAAATCACTGCTTAAATTTGCGTCTATTTGCGTTCATTTGCGGCAAAAAATAAAATCAGTGTACTTAGTTTCTAGACAACTTCTTAGGCATGTACCGGAACACTGAACATGGTAACCAACGGATGCCTCGAAGAGGGAAGAGGAAACTCCGACAGATAAAGCGCTGTGGCCTCTTGCAAGTTCGCGATAGCCTCTTCGACTGTTTCGCCTTGGGTGGTCGTACCTGTTTCCGGGTTCAAAGCGATGTAGCCACCCTCTTTTACTTGTTTTCGAACATCTTCCAATCGATTCCAAGTTGTCGGATTGCTGTCCGTATTGTTCCCAGCTTGAGATCGCGACTACCCCAATCCGGTAACGACGTAACCCGCTGTGTTATCGGATTGAACCATTTACGATGAGAACCACCGCCCTTGCGCGGTAACTCATAACACTCCAAAGCAACCAGTTTTCGAGTGACTTCCCGATATTTCACGCAGTTGCCACCAGCGTTTCAAGCCAAACAGAACCACTTGTGTCAGGAAGCTGTAAGCTGGCAGGTAAAGAACGCCCCAAATCCCGATAGGCTTCAATCACTGCCAGAAGGGCATCTTGAACGTTAGCTAAAACTTCCTCAACGGTATCTCCTTCCGTGACTAATTCCGGTAATATCGGTGAAGTAACGGTAAATCCACCTTCCGACTGCGGATCTAAAACCAAGGGGATTTTATAAAGCATTTGAGAACTCCGAACCTTTTCTATGTCACTCTTGCGAGCTTGAGTGTTTGTTCCTCTACGACCTTGACAAGGGCTTGCATGGAATCGACTTCTGTTGCTTCGAAATAGGATTCACCACCTTGGGAGCATACCCATGCTGGAACCTCATCCAGGCTGACATGAATTCCTTTCCTGTCAATGTGGAACGGCACAGTACCTCGTTTCATTTCTGTTTGGCAGTACATGCATTTCATTTTCTTCTCCGAGACTTGAAATCATTAATCCATTGATCCGACCTGGGAATGTAAGCAGTGATGATTGCCAGATATTCGTCTTTTGGAGAGCAGACTATGTGTAACGCCCGGTTGTTCTCACCATACCCACCTATAAGACAGCTATGGCCTCTTACATCTTCTGGATAATCTTCAATATGATATTCAAGGCGTTCAAAAATCGCACTTTGCGGTCGTCGTCATGAAAAGCATTGAGTATGGGATTTTTCAAGGTCCCCTTAAGGTGCTTTGCTATATGATCGCCTCTTCACTTAGCTCTTTTATCAGCTCATCATGAGAAATCGTAGGCTCATCCCGTCTTTCAGCAATAGCTACCAGATCTTCTATGTCGTAAAGCAATTCCTCAAAATCGGAGATTAGGAAGAATGACGGACTTTTTTTCGCCTTTTTCGTCCGTGATATATTTTGGATGCAGCGCTCTAATGTTTAACATATTTTCCACCTCTCTGCCTTGTCACATAACGCCACATTTCGGCTTGGCAATACATGTATTTCATCGCCATATCACGATGAGACACCTAACGGATACGCCCAACTACTAGCCATTCACAGCCTTGGCGCAATCGGACAAGGGGGCTGATTACGGGTGGCAATGATACGTGCGAGCTTCCCGGCGTATGCCGTCATCTCTTCATCGGCGCGCATCTCGGTAGCACACACGAGCAGCGCGGGATCGAGCTCGGGATAGTGTGGCCCCAGATCGAATCCGCCGAGGATATTGTGCGCGGCCAGAGCGCGCAACAGATCCGCCGTAGGAGCGGGAAGCCGCAGGGCCTTTTCATGGAAGACGGGTCGATCGAACAAGGGCTCGACACCGGGTATCTCGCACAGCAGGTCGCTGAGTCTTGCGGTGTTGGCATGGCACGCGGTTGCGACCCGCTCCAACCCCTCGGCACCCAACAGGGCCATGTGGATGGTGGCGGCGGTTACCAGCAGCCCCTGGTTGGTGCAGATGTTCGAGGTCGCTTTGGAGCGGCGGATGTGTTGCTCGCGGGCCTGCAGGGTCAGGGTAAAGCCGGGTTTGCCTTCCTGGTCCAGGGTGCGCCCGGCGATGCGTCCGGGGAGCTGTCGCACCAGGGCCTGTCGGCAGCAGAGAAAACCGGCATAGGGACCGCCGGAGGCCAGCGGCATCCCCAAGGGCTGGGCTTCGCCGCAGGCGATATCCGCACCCTGCTCGCCCCACTCCCCCGGCGGTGACAATAGGGCCAGGGCCACGGGGTTGACCACGCCTATCGCTAGGCTGTTATGCCGGTGGGCCCAGTCGGTGAGGGCGTCGACCTCTTCCAGGACGCCGAAGCAGTTGGGCTGGTTGATCACCAGCGCCGTGCACTCCGGGCTTGTGAGGGCTTCGAGCTGCTCCAGGGTCGTGTGTCCGCCGGTGCGGTCGAAGGGGACCTCGATCACTTCGATGTCCTGTTGGCCGACGATGGTGCGCAGGGTACGGCGGTAGGCGGGGTGCAGCGCCTCGGGAACCAGCACCCGGTGCGGCTTGCGTTTGCGATTGCAGCGCACCGCCATGAGCACCGCTTCCGCCAAGGCCGAGGCACCCTCGTAGAGGGAGGCGTTGGAGACGTCCAGACCGGTCAGGGCCGTCATCATGGACTGAAACTCATAGAGTACCTGCAAAGTCCCCTGGCTCGCCTCCGCCTGATAGGGGGTGTAGGCACTGTAGAACTCGCCGCGGGTGGCAATCTGCCACACCGCCGCCGGGATGTGGTGCTCGTAGGCACCGGCACCGATAAAGCACAGGGGCTGGCCGTCCTCTCGGCTGCGCTGCTGCATCAGGCGGCCGATCTCCAGCTCCGAAAGAGCCGGGGGGAGGTCGGGAAGACCGGTTGCCATGAGGTCCGGGGGGATCTCGTCGAACAGGTCGTCGATCCGCTCGACGCCGATGACCGCCAGCATGGCGGCTACCTCTTCTTGGGTGTGGGGGATGAAGGGCATGGAATCCTCGGTCCCTTAGCGCCAGTGCAACAGTGCCGACGTACCGATAACATCGGTTCGGCTCTTACATTGGGAATTCCTTTTTGCCGCAAATGAACGCGAATCAACGCAAATCGGTCGCAATCGGCTCACCATCATCGACAGTCCTTGACCCGGTTGCATTTATTTGCGTCCATTTGCGTCCATTTGCGTTAATTTGCGGCTAACGCTTCTGTGAAGATTCCGTTCGCTCAATGTTATCGGTGATTGAGAGCATCTGTACTAGCCTAGCCTTCCTCCTCCACCAGGCTCCGGTACTCGGTCGCGTTCAGCAGGCCATCCGGTTGTGAGGCATCGGATAGCCGCAGCTTGAATAGCCAACCCGCACCGTAGGGGTCGTCGTTGATGGTCTCCGGAGCATCGCCCAGGACCGTATTGACTTCCGTCACCTCGCCGTCGAGTGGGCTGTAGATATCGGAGGCCGCCTTGACCGACTCGACAAGGGCGCAGGCCTCCCCGGCGGCGACCCGGCGTCCCACTTCCGGCAGCTCGACGAACACCAGGTCGCCCAACTCGTCCTGGGCATGGTCCGTAATGCCGACCGTCACGGTGCCGTCACCCTTGTCCCGTACCCACTCGTGTTCTTTGGTGTATTTGAGGTCATCAGGTGTATTGGTCGTCATGCTCCGTTCCCCATCTTGATGGTCGCGTACAGGATCTTACTTCATCACAGGTCGATGCGCGGTTTTCCGTTGCGCACGAACGGTGGTTTCACCACCCGTGCCGGCACGGCTTTGTCGTGGATCAGCACCCGGCATTCCTCGCCGCTGCCCGGCGCAATCCGGGCGAAGGCGATGGACCGCTGCAAGGTGGGCGCAAATCCGCCGGAGGTGACCTCTCCCACCGGCTTACCATCGCTGAGCACCGCCTGCTGCCGGCGCAGCACACCGCGACCGGTCAGCAGCAGGCCTACGCAGCGCCGCAGTCCGCCGCGCTCACGCTGGGCCTCGAGGGCACTGCGGCCGATGAAATCCCGCTCGGCAGGCTCCCAGGCGACGGTCCAGGCAAGTCCGCTCTCGAGGGGACTTACGGTTTCGTCCATGTCTTGACCGGAGAGGTTCAGGCCCGCCTCCAGGCGCAAGGTATCTCGAGCACCGAGGCCACAGGGCGCAACCTCGGCACCCTTCAGACCCCGCCATAGGGCGAGGACCTGGCCGGCAGGACAGATGAGCTCGAGGCCGTCTTCTCCCGTGTAGCCCGTGCGGCTGATGAACCAGTCGCCTTGCTCGGCGGCGACGAAGGGTTTCAGCGCCAGCGACTGTTCGCGCAACGCCGCGGGGATCAGGTCGACCGCCTTGGCCCGGGCGTTCGGTCCCTGGACCGCGATCATGGCCAGATCTGGCCGCGGCCGAATAGCGATAGCCATACCCACTGCCTGGTCCCGAATCCAGGCCAGGTCCTTCTCGGCGGTAGCGGCATTGACCACCAGGCGGTAACGGGTGGGGGCGCGGAAATAGAGGATCAAGTCGTCGATAACGCCGCCCTGTCGGTTGAGCATACAGCTGTAGAGGGCCTGCCCGGGAACCCGGAGCCGCGCCGGGTCGTTGGCGATCAGACGGCCCAGAAAGGCCGGCACACCGCTCCCGTCGAGATCGATAATCCGCATGTGGGAGACATCGAACATGCCGGCATCCAGACGCACCCGGTGGTGTTCCCGGACTTGGGAGCCGTAGTGTAAGGGCATGTCCCAACCCCCGAAGGGCACGATGCGGGCGCCTAGGGCCCTATGCTCGTCAAACAGCGGGGTTTTGTATCCCATGTGGCGCTTCCAGATTCCAGTCACCAGCAGTCTAGTTGGGGTGATGGAGAAACCCCAACATTCTTTAATTACTCCACAGATTATGCAGATTTTCACAGACCGTTTCGTTTTTGATCTGTGAAAATCTGCCTAATCTGCGGATAGAGCGGGCAAAACCGGAACCCTAGGATGGGCTCTACCCACCGAGAAATCCATACGTGTTTGCCCTGATATTGAGGTGATACCGCGTGGACCTGGGGCTAGAATTTGCTATCCTTTTGAGTCATACCAAGATTAGCAATCGAAACGGGCCATTTATGCTCCAGCATGGATGGGGCAAAATTATAACGCACGTTGAGGATATGGATATGCCGCCGAAACGCCCCCTCGGGGTGATCTTTCTATCCTGGTTGCTCCTCCTACCACTCGCTGGTATCGCCGGCACCGGCGACAGTGTGCGGGCCCGCTTGGAGCAGTTGCGGGACTACGATAAACCGACCATTGCGGGAGCACCCCTAGTGTCCGTGGGGCTTCTCGAAGACTTTTACCGCCGGCACAACGATCGCTCCGTGTGGCACAGCAGCCGGCAGGTCGATGACCTGCTGCGCCTGGTGGAACACAGCATCGATGAGGGCTTCCAACCGAGCGATTTTCATGTCGGAGCGATCGTCGCCACCGCGCAAGGTCGGGCCCCCTCGGATCTATCCGCCGCCACCCGTGCGGACCTAGAGATCCTCCTAAGCGACAGCCTGCTGCGTCTGATCCATCACTACCGTCATGGTAAGATCGACCCGCGCCGTCTGGGTAAGCATCGGAATCACGGGCAGGGAGCCTCCGCGAATGACCTGATAGACGACCTGGAGCGGGTGATCCGCGCGGAGGATCTGCAGGTCGCAGTCGAGGGCCTGGCCTCCCGGCCACTCTTCTACAAGCGGCTGCAGCAGGGGCTGGTACGCTATCGCCGGATCGCCGCCGCCGGCGGCTGGCCGCAGATCCCGGCGGGTCGCTCGCTCAGGCCCTTCATGCGTGACTCCCGCGTGCCCATCATTCGCGAGCGCCTGCGGGCGACGGGCGACTTCACCGGTGCCGCCTCCAATAGCCCGCTTTACGATCAGGCGCTCAAGACCGCGGTGCTTGCGTTCCAGAGACGCCACCGGCTCGGGGCCGACGCCACCGTGGGTCCGACGACCCGAGCGGCCATGAACGTCTCCGTTACGAAGCGGGTGAACCAGATCCGCATCAACCTGGAGCGTATGCGATGGATCTCCGACGGGCTTCCCGACGACTTTTTGCTGGTCAACATCCCGGAACAGCGCGTCAAGCTCTTCCGTGATGGGCAGTCGGTCTGGAGCTCACGGGTTATCGTCGGGCGCCGCGACCGGCCCACCCCGGCGTTCCGGGATCAGATGGAGTACCTCGAGATCAACCCCAGCTGGACCATCCCCCCCACCATCCTGAAGAAGGATATCCTGCCCGCCGTGCGCAGGAATCCGGGGTACCTGAAACGGAGAGGTCTGCAAGTGGTCACCCGCAGCGGCAAGTCCATCTCGCCCAGGTCCGTCAACTGGAAGGTGTCCCCCGCGAGCTTTCCCTATCTGATTCGGCAGCCGCCCGGCACCCGGAATGCCCTGGGCCAGGTCAAATTTATGTTTCCTAACCAGCATTCCGTTTACCTGCACGATACCCCCAGCCGTAGCCTCTTCAAGAGAGCCAGACGCCTGTATAGCTCCGGTTGTGTGCGCGTCGAGCATCCTTGGAAGCTCGCGGAGCTGCTTCTGGATGATCCCAAACGCTGGAACCGGACCCGGTTCAAAAAGATCGTTGCCTCGAAGCAGACCCGTCTGGTACATCTCAAGGAGCCCCTGGCGATCGTCCTGGCCTATTGGACAGTGGAAGGGGATGCGGACGACAAGGTCCTATTTTGGAAAGATATCTACACCTGGGACCCCGCCATGCTCAAGGCCCTGGATAGGCGCAGTCAACCACGCATCGTGCGTCACAGGCCGGTACCGCCCGAACCGGCGACCCCCGCTCCACCGGAGGAGCCAGAGGCCGCCGAGCCGCCGCCGGTGTGGAGACCCACGATCAAGACCCTGTTCGACTTCCCCCCGCTCGATTTAACCCCCAGTGAAGGGCCACTGGACGTGCACTGACGCGCAGGGAAGCGCCCAAAGATCCCTCGCTCCGCTCGGGACAAGCTCCTCTCTGGCTCCCACGTTCCAGAGACTGTGAAAGAATTCGCCCGTGCTTGCGGGCCTTGGGTTGCAGCACCTCGGAAGCCCGGAAAGCGGTGCC
>NZ_FLUY01000647.1 GCF_900092655.1 Candidatus Thiosymbion oneisti | reverse complement strand
AGATCGCCGGTCTCATCGATGAAGATGTTGCCGCCGGTGGCCTGCGCGTCGAGCTTGGTTGCAACAGCCGTGTCGATATCGGCGTTTCCTGTCGCGCCG
>NZ_FLUY01000141.1 GCF_900092655.1 Candidatus Thiosymbion oneisti | reverse complement strand
AGGCTCTTTATGGATTCCAGACTGGTATCCGATCGGGGCTTAGCCGAGGTATAGGTAGACAGCAGCCCCAAGACGCCG
>NZ_FLUY01000113.1 GCF_900092655.1 Candidatus Thiosymbion oneisti | reverse complement strand
TCGAACGCCGGCTGACCCGCGGTGAGATCATCCTCGGTATTGGTAAAGCCCAACGCCTGCAGGTCGAGTGTGTCCACGT
>NZ_FLUY01000457.1 GCF_900092655.1 Candidatus Thiosymbion oneisti | reverse complement strand
CTCCAGAGATTGTGAAAGAATTCGCGGGCGAATCCGCAGGGAGCGCTCTTGGGCCTCGGAAGCGCCAAAACCGGCGTCAAG
>NZ_FLUY01000997.1 GCF_900092655.1 Candidatus Thiosymbion oneisti | reverse complement strand
AGGCACCGCCAGACGAAAGGGGCGGCAACGGATAGGCCACATCTAAGGACACGGGAACCTGCTCTCTACTCTACTGGTT
>NZ_FLUY01000703.1 GCF_900092655.1 Candidatus Thiosymbion oneisti | reverse complement strand
TGAGGCACCGCCAGACGAAAGGGGCGGCAACGGATAGGCCACATCTAAGGACACGGGAACCTGCTCTCTACTCTACTACCTCTGTGGTGAAACAAGCATTTTCTAGCAATCAATGAGCAGATCAGGATTCACCACTTAAAGACACGGAGATTTTGGCGCTGGTGGTTCATCCTCGAAGGTCATAGATTTGCAAGGTCAAGTGAAACTAGGTACTAGCCCAATGCCATTAAGTTAAGCCACAGCGGCCCCGTTTGTAGTTAGGGTGGAAACCGTGGAGCTTGGTGGGCTTGATCTTTCGCGGGAAAGAGCGGTCTGGCCGGACGGCTTCGACGCTTGCCGCCATCGCCAATATTAACGCGGTGAGGAGTTGCGGCGAGGAGTTGGAGACGAACAA
>NZ_FLUY01000530.1 GCF_900092655.1 Candidatus Thiosymbion oneisti | reverse complement strand
TAGAGTTGTTCCCTTTGTAACATTCTTTAAAATCAGTATGTTACGAGGACCATTTGGCGTCTAACCCTTTGTTTTCTGGTCAACGACCACCGTGTCGGCCT
>NZ_FLUY01001355.1 GCF_900092655.1 Candidatus Thiosymbion oneisti | reverse complement strand
TGGGTAGTGGCTAAATTTTAAGTGATGAAGTCTGCCGACCCCTACCCCGTCATTCCGGCAGGGATTGCCGGAATCCAG
>NZ_FLUY01001825.1 GCF_900092655.1 Candidatus Thiosymbion oneisti | reverse complement strand
ATATCCAGTTTGTAAATCGTCGTTTAAGGAAAAGTCAGTACTTTTATATTGACATCCTGCGAGAAGGAGTACTTCTGTATGATTCAGGTAAATTTCAATTGGCTGAGCCAATAGAAATAACACCCAAAGAAAGAAAAAAATTAGCTGAAGAGGATTTTGAGTATTGGTTTAATAGTGCCAATGGATTCCTAAAAATGTACAGTGCTGCATCAGAGCAAGGTGAACTGAATATAGCAGCATTTCAGCTTCATCAAGTTACAGAGCGTCTTTATGGAACAATCTTATTGGTATTCACTCGCTACAAACCAAGTACGCATGATCTAGAGAAATTAGGTCAAAGAGTATCAAGCATAGAGCCAAGGTTCTTGTCTATATTTCCACG
>NZ_FLUY01001400.1 GCF_900092655.1 Candidatus Thiosymbion oneisti | reverse complement strand
CCATGAGGGCATCGTGGCCGCTCATTCGCTCCATAACTCGTTGTTTTAGATTGCAATAATGTGGGGATACCTCAGGGT
>NZ_FLUY01000503.1 GCF_900092655.1 Candidatus Thiosymbion oneisti | reverse complement strand
GGAGGGTGTCGCAACAGCCCCGCTCCCGGTCTCTGGTTCCCAGGCAGCGCCTGGGAACGAGAAAACTAAGCCTGACTGATGACCATTTGGACCGGCAACTCGGCATTCAGGTTCTAGCCGATAACCAGAAGAGCCGACAACATGTCGGCGGTCCCAGGGGCCGACAGGATGTCGGCGGTCCCGGGCCGGCTGGG
>NZ_FLUY01000838.1 GCF_900092655.1 Candidatus Thiosymbion oneisti | reverse complement strand
CTTGTCCGCTCCCGCGGACGCAGCTCCTCGGTGCTGATCGGCGTTGGCGGTTAGCCTACCGAGGCGCTTAATCGACGCTGGAGC
>NZ_FLUY01001713.1 GCF_900092655.1 Candidatus Thiosymbion oneisti | reverse complement strand
GTTGATCCCTGTTTTCGTTCGCCCTCTCCCCAACCCCTCTCCCGCCGGGAGAGGGGCTTTGAGGCTTAACTTAATGGTATTGG
>NZ_FLUY01000648.1 GCF_900092655.1 Candidatus Thiosymbion oneisti | reverse complement strand
AGATCGCCGGTCTCATCGATGTAGATGTTGCCGCCGGTGGCCTGCGCGTCGAGCTTGGTTGCAACAGCCGTGTCGATATCGGCGTTTCCTGTCGCGCCG
>NZ_FLUY01001379.1 GCF_900092655.1 Candidatus Thiosymbion oneisti | reverse complement strand
TGTCGGGTTACGGCGCGTTCAGCCTCGGTTGTCCACGCCCGCATCGCAAGGCGCGCCTAACCCGACCTACAAAACTTTTGCGACACCCTCCGTGGGGACGGGAAATGATAATTCGCGTCGATTCGCGTGATGCCTGGTTCCCGTCTGCCCTGGAAGTGGCTCAGTTCGCGAAAAAACGGAAATTGCGAAAAAACGCAATGACGCAAGGACGCCAAGCCGCCAAGAAAGAACAAAGAATCTTTGCGTCTTGGCGCCCTTGCGTCCTGGCGTTAAATGGGCCGGAAAGTGAGCGCCCAAGCATAAAATTTTTGGCTCTTTATGGATTCCAGACTGGTTAGGATATTTTGCGCAAATTTGCCTTCTCAGCAAGCCAGAGGGGCGTCG
>NZ_FLUY01000466.1 GCF_900092655.1 Candidatus Thiosymbion oneisti | reverse complement strand
CGCACGTCGCCGAGGCGCTCATAGACCGGCAGCTCTTCTTGGGTGCGGATGCGCAGGGCCTCATCGAGCTGGCCGCGCCTCTGCAGGATGTCGGCGATTTTTCCTTGGGTCA
>NZ_FLUY01001447.1 GCF_900092655.1 Candidatus Thiosymbion oneisti | reverse complement strand
ATCATGGAAGGGTACCACCGGACGTTTTGGAGTGCGGCGGCAACCTCACCCCGATGCTTACCGGAACCTACAGCGCTCGGCATAAGCGGGGGATCGGCTAGGTGGCACGATCCTGCCGCCGCTTTGGATTTAGCGATGTATCCGTTCCCAACACAGGTGTTGCGGCCAGGGGAAAGCGCCGTCGCC
>NZ_FLUY01000467.1 GCF_900092655.1 Candidatus Thiosymbion oneisti | reverse complement strand
AGCTGCCGGTCTATGAGCGCCTCGGCGACGTGCGTGAAAAGGCGGTGACCCAAGGAAAAATCGCCGACATCCTGCAGAGGCGCGGCCAGCTCGATGAGGCCCTGCGCATCCGCACCCAAGAA
>NZ_FLUY01000470.1 GCF_900092655.1 Candidatus Thiosymbion oneisti | reverse complement strand
TCGTAGGTTGGGCAAAGCCGGATCAGGGACGATCCGGCGTGCCCAACAGCAACATTTCGTTGGGCACGGCGCACCGTCCAA
>NZ_FLUY01001510.1 GCF_900092655.1 Candidatus Thiosymbion oneisti | reverse complement strand
GCAGGCGAAACCGGTTGCGTTGCGCCTAGTGGGGGTCATGGACAGGACCGCTGATCCAGATCGGCTCAGCCAGCTTGGCGCGGCGCTGGGGAGGCTAGACAAGCAACTGCC
>NZ_FLUY01000471.1 GCF_900092655.1 Candidatus Thiosymbion oneisti | reverse complement strand
TTGGATTCGGATCGACCCCAACCAAAGCGCCGTCGCCGCGGTGCATGGGGAACAGGGCACCGCTGATCCCCGACAGCCGGGTTGGCAATGCAGTCACCGGAACTCGATCCGGGGCACCGCTC
>NZ_FLUY01000996.1 GCF_900092655.1 Candidatus Thiosymbion oneisti | reverse complement strand
GTCCAAGGCCCCCAGACCGCCATCGTCGTCGGCAAAGCCGGCGAAGAGCTCTGGACCGACCAATACGGCCGGGTCAAAGTCCAATTCCACTGGGACCGCTACGGCAAATCCGACGAGCAGAGCTCCTGTTGGGTACGTGTTTCCCAACCCTGGGCAGGTAAGAACTGGGGCGCCATTGCCATTCCCCGCATCGGCCAGGAAGTCATCGTCGACTTCCTGGAAGGCGACCCCGACCGGCCCATCATCACCGGCCGGGTCTACAACGACGTCACCAAGCCGCCATACAAATTGCCCGGCGCCGCCGCCATCAGCGGACTCATGTCCAACAGCACCAAGGGCGGCGGTGGTTACAACGAATACATCATGGACGACACCAAGGGCAAGGAGCTGATCCGTGAGCATGGTCAATTCGACAAAGACAGCACCATCGAGCACGACCTGCGCGAGCATGTGCTGCATGATCGCAG
>NZ_FLUY01000595.1 GCF_900092655.1 Candidatus Thiosymbion oneisti | reverse complement strand
ACCGTTGTAATGGAAATGCTTGCCACTGAGGCGGCCCTGGCTGGCGACGGCCTTGTGCTTGTCCGGGATGGGGACATAGACCGTGGCGTTGGCCTCTTGGCAGGCGGCCAGTTGCGCCTCACTGGAGTAACCGCTGTCAGCAACCACCGTGATGTCGTTGACC
>NZ_FLUY01000474.1 GCF_900092655.1 Candidatus Thiosymbion oneisti | reverse complement strand
TTACAAGCCAGGCGTCGCCCGTGCCCAGGCCGCACGCCTGCCCGCCCGGATTGAAGACTAGGTCAGCGAAACCAACCACGTTCGGGCGCTCGACGCCTCCGTCGACACACTCGACCTGCCGGCGTTGGGGTTTACCCATGCGACGGGTGAGCTCACGCCCGGTCAGCCGGCGTTCGATCCTGCCGTGCTCCTTAAGCTTTATGTTTACGGCGATCTCAACCGGGTACGGAGTTCCCGGCGTCTGGAACGCGAGTGCCGGCGCAACCTGGAGTTGAGCTGGCTGCGGGAGGGGTTAGTCCCGAGCTACCG
>NZ_FLUY01001403.1 GCF_900092655.1 Candidatus Thiosymbion oneisti | reverse complement strand
GCCTCGCTGTAGTCGCCAGCATCGGCAACCGCGGTCAGGCTCTCCACGCCGAGCACCGCCATGGTCTGCTGGCATTGGCCGCTGAGCGGGTTCTGATCGTTCCCTTCGTTGCTAACTTCGTGAGACACAATGAGCTGGTGTTTGTCATCCACGCAACTTTGCACGTTGTCGCCGGTGACGTGCTGTTTCCCCTTGCTCAAGGCCCGTGCAGCGGGGTCGGTACGGGAGAATTGGGGCTCACCGCTTGCCTCTAGTCGCTCCCGTTGCGCCTGCTTGCGTGCCTGGCGTTCCTTGAGTTCCTGCAACTTCTCGGCAAGGGCGGGGTCTTCAGCAAGCCTGTCGCCCACTTGAGCTTCGTGGGCATCGTTGGCAGCGAGGGACTGCGTGTAGGTTTCCAGATCACGTTCGAGCTGCTTCAACTCCGCTTCCAAGCGCTTCTTGGTTGTGATGCTGGCGTCACTGGCGCTGGCCTGCAAAAAGGAGCCGTCGATGGCGATGGTTTCTCCACCCACCAGATCCAGCTCGCGGCACAACACAACGAAATCTCGGTTCGCCGCGCGCAAGGCGTTCCCGTTGACCCGTCGAAACTCAGCGATGGTACGGTAGCTCGGGACCAAGCCCTCCAGTAACCAGATCAACT
>NZ_FLUY01000527.1 GCF_900092655.1 Candidatus Thiosymbion oneisti | reverse complement strand
GGTTAGCCTACCGAGGCGCTTAATCGACGCTGGAGCGTCAGATCCCTCCTCCGTCGGGACCAGGTCTGCTCCCACGCT
>NZ_FLUY01000506.1 GCF_900092655.1 Candidatus Thiosymbion oneisti | reverse complement strand
AGGCATGGTGCTTTAGCATCATTGTTATGAAAAACTACAGCCGAGGCAGACACACCATTTTTTACCACCGATACCATCTGGTGTGGATCACGAAGTATCGATATCGGGTGATGAATTATGAGATTAAGAAACGGGTACGCGAGTTGGTTGCGCAAGCTGCGGAGGAGGTTGGAGTAAAGATTCTCAATGGTGTGGTATCGAGCGACCATGTACATATTTTCGCGGAAATACCTCCCCACATCCCAGTAAGCGATTTCGTGAAGAGAGCGAAGGGAAAATCGTCGCCTAAGATCCAACAAGAATTTCCGCAGTTGAGGAAGACATACTGGGGTCGGCATTTTTGGGCCCGGGGATATTTCAGCGCCACCAGTGGAAATGTGACCGATGACGTGATTAACGAATATATCAATCATCACAGTGAAGGGAAAGAACCGCAAAATGTATCGCGCATCCGTCTCGAGTAGCTTTAGCTTGACAT
>NZ_FLUY01000543.1 GCF_900092655.1 Candidatus Thiosymbion oneisti | reverse complement strand
TATCTGCTGGCTCACACGCTTGGTTCACACGCTCCAGTGCGGGGACTAGCAATATCGAGCGAAACTACGTACTAGGGGTTGTTGACATTTAACCTGATATCCTGCGCCCAACCAACTGTTGGGAAGCCTGGCAGGTCGAAATCGGGGGCGCAATCCCGATTTCGATCCCGATCCCGATCTCGGGCATGACGCATCCCAATCCACCTGGCTAATGTCAACATGGCCTAATCCGCCAGATACCGAAGCAGTGATTGGAAGCGCCTCTGTCCTGCTTCGCCGAACAAGGGATCCTGCTCGCCGGACGCCGTTGAGCGGAGCTCGTCCCAATCGCTCGCGGACAAGCGTTCCCGCGCCAGCGGGAAGGCCGCGCGCTCCTCCAGGTCCAAATGCTCCCGCAAGGTCTTGACCAGCTCGCGGCCCTGGACCTCCACCTGGTCCCGCCGCAAGACCTCCTCGTGCATGATGCCTTCCAACGATCGGCAAAAACGCTTATTGACCTGGCTGAGCAGCTGATGCTGGTTGCTCAACAAGTCCAGCACCGGATACTTCTCGTTGCTGCGTGCTCGGAGCCGGTCGAAGATATCCTCTTCGCTCGGATGGTGGACCTGGTCGGCATAGTCCTCCATGTACTCCAGCAGCTCGCACAGGAGCTCGTAATCCGGCTCGCCGCCCGCGTGGAACCGGTCCAACAGGTCGTCGAGCAGATCGAGCACGCGCAAGAGGTGTTTGTGATCCCGGATGAGACGGTCGAGCAGCTCGGCCATGACTTCTCCTCTCCACAAAATCCATAGGCGACAGGTATGGAACCGAGGCACGGCACCGGTTGTAAACTAGTCTAGCACGACAACCGCGCAGGCGTTTTCGGACCCCTGCAAATACCAGGGCAACCGGATAATAAATAGATGTAAAACAATTAGGAGCTATCGTCAAAGATCTCTCCCTTCGGTCGAGATGACAGAGACTGATTTTGCCGGAAAATCTTGCTGAAACTGGGTACTAGTGCTCGAGCGTGAAGAAGATGTCGCCGCCTTGGGCGTCGCCGGTCTCGGCCTGCAGCTCGATCCAGTCGTTGAGGTCATAGCGCAGCTTGATTTTATCGGACTCGTTACCCAGGCTGTAGTCATACTCCGCGAACACCTTGGGCGCGATATAGGTGCCCAAGGAGATGGCCTGGTCCGGTTGCCCCTCGCCGCTGCGCTTGGGGGGAATGCCGGTCACCAGGTATTTGGTGACTTCCGACTGGGACATACCGGGATCGGTCGCGGAGAAAAAGGTCAGCTTCGGGTTTTTGATGGTGCCGAAGACTCGCAGGCCGGCGGTGATATCTCCCCCTTCGCGCTGGGCCGTGAGGATCAGATGGGGGTTGTCGATGGGCGATTTCGCGTAGCTCAGGAACCCTTGCTCGATGGTCAGCGGGGTGCCGACGTCCGCACTTAGGGGCCCAACGACGGAGATGCGGTAGGTGCCTTCGACGATTTCCAACTTGCCGTCCCCCAGAAGTTCTTTTCCCGGTGTCTGGAGAATGGCCAGCTCGCCCTGTATGGCGCCTTTCAGACCGAAGGCATCGACGGTCACCTGCTCGCCCAGCACCAGGCGCAGGTCGATGTTCGTAGCGTAACGGGACTGCCTCCCCTGCATCTCGGAGAGGATGACCACGTTCGACGACGGCGAAGCTGTGCCCGCGGGGAGGTTGCGGGGCCGGATGCGGGCCTCAGGCACCGTCACCGTACCGGTTAGCTTGGCTCCCGGCGGCCCGATCTCGGCCTGGAGGTCGGGTGAGGCCAGGACGAAATACTCCTTGGAATTCGCCACCGTGAGCCGCTTGCCCTGGGCGCCGATACGGGTAATCGGACCCTCGGCGCCCAGCAGGGTGCTGCCCTTGATCTCCAACCGGCCTGCTCCGGCCTTAAGGCCGCCGTGGTACTCGATGCGGTCGAGACCCCTGGCCTGGGCGTCGAAGGTCAGGTCCGCGACCTTGAGGCCGATGAAGGGTACCTGGAGCCCCCCGCCCGCCAGCCGGGCGGCGCCCCTGAGCCCCGGCTTGGCGAAGGTTCCCCCGAGCTTGAAATCCGCCTTCAGGTTTCCGGTCACACGCGTGATGTCCGGAACCAGGCGCGAGACGATACTCAAATCCTTGATCCGTGCCTGCACGCCTCCCCGCAGGGGCTGCTGCGGGCGCGTGGGTTGGTTCAGGCTCCAGCCGGGCAGGGAGGCATCGGCGGACAGCTTGCCCAAACCGGTCAAGGGGACCGCGAGCTTGGCCCGCAGACCTTTCTTCCTCGCATCGACAGCAAGCTGCGCGGACGTGAAGTCCAGCTGTTCAGAGTGCCCGCCATGCAGGGTGGTGAGCTTCCCCTCGACGACCCGCACTCCGGCGGTGCCTGTGAGTATCCCGCCTGCTGCTTGAAAGTCGGCCTCGGCCCTGGCCGCGCCCGCTAAGACCAAATCTTCGGGAATGAATCCCTTGAACAGATCGAAGGCCAGACGGTCCAGATCGAGCGCCGCGTTCCAGCGCCCCGCCTCCTGTTGCGTGAAGCGCGCGCAGCCCCCTGAGCCGGCCTCCTCGCGGATACAGAGCGGACCTGCGCTGATCCGCGCCCCGGCCAGATCGATCGGAGCGGCCTGCTGTAGCCGCCAGTTACCGAACTTTTGGGTGCGTAGCGCCAATCCTTCCAGTCGACCCGCATAGGCATTATCTCCTTTCAGGCTGCCGCTAGCCTTGAGGTCCAGATCCAAGGGCGCGCCGGTGACCTGCGCGGACAGACGGTGCGCGCCCATGTCACCCTTGCCCTGGATGCTTAGACTGTCGAAGACCATCCCACCTGCTATCAGGTCTTGTCCGGTGAGGTCGATCTTTACCGGACCGCCCGGCGCCAGATCGACCTGGGCGGTACCTTTCAGGCCCCGAATGCTCTGCCCCGCCACAGCGACACCATCGGCGGTCAGATCGAGACTCACCGCCGGGGTCGCGAGGGTGCCGGTTACGGCCCCATCCGCCCGTATGCTGCCCTGGGCGTCGGGGAGCAGGCCCTTGAGATCCGGCGCATCGATGTTCAACGTCAGGTCCAGCCGCTCGCCCACCGAGCCGACGGCCTTCAGGCTATTGGGGCCCGAGGCGACGCGCAGCTCATCGACCCGGAGTTCGCTACCCTGCATCCGTATCCCGGCGACGGCGTCCACCGGATAGCCCCGCAGCTTGCCGGTGAGGGACGCTATCTGAGCACTGAACTCGGGCCCCCCATCCTTGAGCTCGCCTTTGCTCAGGACGCGTCCGTCCAAAACGCCGCCCCATTCGGGCCATTGCCGGCCGGGATCGAGCCCGTCCGCCACCAGGGTCAGGGCCCAACTCGGCTCCGGCGACCAGGCGACTCGGCCTTTGGCCTCGATCTTTCCGTCCAGGGTGTCGATCCGCAGGTTGTCGATCCGGGCGGCCTGCCGATTGCCTTTCCCCGTGAGCCGTAGCTGCGCCGCGGGGAAATCGCGGCCCCGGACCTCGGAGGAGACCCGATAGCTGAATTTGTCGAGGGCCCCCTGGACCCGGAGATCGCCCTGCTCGACCACGGCGACAGGCTCCCCGACCAAGGGCCAGCGCAGCCCCTCCCAGGTGACCTGCAGATCGACCTTGCCCGCGGGGTCCCAGAGGTCCAACTCCCCACCGGCGGTGAGTCGGGCACCGGATTTGCTCTCGGTCAGCTTGAGATCCGCGATGT
This sequence comes from Candidatus Thiosymbion oneisti, assembly GCF_900092655.1. Classification (GTDB taxonomy): domain Bacteria; phylum Pseudomonadota; class Gammaproteobacteria; order Chromatiales; family Chromatiaceae; genus Thiosymbion; species Thiosymbion oneisti. The sequence continues at coordinate 20,926 of NZ_FLUY01000543.1, read as the reverse complement.
CAAGAGCCCCGTCCCGCCAACGGACGTCCAGCTTGGCCTGAGGCCGTCCGACGTCAGGCAGATCCGGGACCACACCGGTCAGGTTTCCCTGCACCCGGGCATTGTCGAGGTCGCCGCCGGTAGTCAGTATTCCGCTCAGATCCAGCGCCGGCAGATCTGTCTGGATCGCAGGCAGATCGACGCCTAGGATACGCACCTCGCCCGCCCAACGGAGGTGATCCAAGACCCCCTGGACCTCGGCCCGGAGCCGGACCTGAGCCAACCCCGTCAGATTGTTTTCCACGTACAGCGTATCGAGGTCGCCGCCGATCGTCGCCTGGCCGGCCAGCTCTAATGCCGGCTCCCGGGCCAGCTTCCAGGTCAGTCCCAACGCCAACGGATAGTCGCCGGTCAGGTCCACTTCGCCCTGGGCATCGGCCCGCAACTGCGGCTCCGGAAGGGTGAGGGTCAGCGCTTTCAAGGTGACTTGGCTACCCGACCAGCGTGCGGCCAGCCCGATACGGTCGATACGGAAGCGGGAATCCTCATGCAGGGTGCCCCCATGCAAAGTACTGATGCTCAGCCGCCCGACCAACGCCTGCTCCAACGCCAGCTCGAGCCCCTGGGGCAACAGGATCTCCGGGAGCTCGACAGGACCGGACGCCGCTTCTTCTTCGTCCTCGGAAGGGGCGATGGCGATATCCAGCTCCCGCGCGCTGAGCTCGGAGATCCGCAGGGTCCCGGTCAGGGCTGCCAGGGGGCTCCAACGCAGATCCAGGTTGCTGAACCTCAGCTCCACGCCGGGGGGCCGAACGCTCAAGCCCTCGAGGTGCAAATCCCCCAGGATACGACCATCGGCCCGCTCCACTTGGAGCAGACCCGGCGCCAGCTCCTCCCCTAGGGAGAGGGCGAACCTCAGCCCACTCTGGGTGCCCAGCACCCAAAAGACCACCAGCAGGAGCAGCAGAACCGCCTGCAACAGGAGCGTGAACGGGACCCGCAACCAGAACCGGCGACCGGGTTTCGACGCCATGGGAGGCGGCGCCTCCGACGGGTCGGCTGTCTGGGTCGTATCGGTGTTCTGGGCCATCTCGCTCACAGGTCCGGACCGATCACAATGTGGAGGCGGGCCGGGCTGCTTTCCTTAGTTGTTGGGTCCCGGATGATTGCATAGGATCTAAAATTGGGTCATTGTTGCGTGCCAGAGAGATTCTGGAGTTACTTGTAGCCTCCGCTGCGACGGAGCAAACGCCATGAACATCCAGGTTACATGCCAATGCGACCACGACCCCGAAGACTCGCCCTTACATCCAAGCGTCAACCCAGTCCGTCACGCACTGGCTGCTGAGCTGGGTGTGAGTGAGAATAGGATCCGCCGCTGGAAGCACCGTGACGACGGGGTTGCCGACGGCTGCCACACGCCGCACCGCTTGCAGACCACCCTCACCCCGGCTCTGGTGGTGGTGGAGCTGCGTAAGACCTTGCTGCTACCGCTCGATGACCTGCTGGTGGAGTTCATTCACTCTGAGGTCTCCCGCTCCGGCCTGGACCGCTGTCTGCGCCGCCACGGCGTTTCTAACCTCAAGGCGCTGACGCCCCAGAAGGTGTCTATAATCTGGCGGGACTTGACATCAGCACGATAACTCGCATTTATATACCCTCGAGATAGGCCCGCCACAAGGGAACGAGACGCGTGAGTATCTCCGTCGCCTCTTCGACGAAGTCGGCCGGATCCGCCGCCACCTCGTTCGCTGGAAAGATTCTCATCGCGCAGAGATGTGGCCCCGTGACGTAATGCTCTGCATCGCCACCGTTCATGCTGTTCTCGATCTCGCCGTAGCGGCTGCAGCTCCCGAGCATCAGGTCCTCACCGATGCCCAGGGCCCTGCCGAGGGCAACGACCCGGTCCGGACGATCCTGTACCGCTCTTGCAATGGCAGAATCGGAGGCGAGAAAGGGGGGCGATAGGTACAGGCCCACCCAGACCTCTGTCGGTTGGATGCCGACGAACAGCTGCGGGTCTTCTTTCTTGCGCCCCTCGCGATAGAAGAGCGCCAACATATGATCCTTATAGGGGCTCTTCCCACGCGCAAACCGCATATCCCGGTTGATGCGCGTGATACATTTGTTGACCTGAGGTCGGATTTCCATATCCGGCACTTGTTCTCTCAACTGAGCGCCGATTACCGATACCAACGAACGCATCGGTTCGAGCACATGGGCTTCATAACGGGAGCGATTCGCGTCGAACCATTGCTTATCTCGAAAACCGGTCAGATCACCCAGGAACCTGAAGGTATCGGACGAAAAATGTGTCATTGCGTCACGCCCTCATTAGATAAGAAACCATATGCCTTATTGACGTCTTTGGCCGACCCATGTACGAGTACATCGATGTGAATGTCGGTCTCGAAGTTTCGAGAAAGGGCATAGGGCTGGCCGGGATAGATCGGAGAGGACAAGGGCATTACGCCGACCGCCACCAGCGTCCCGTCGATATACCCATCACCGTTGAAATCGCCGATCCGCCCGGAAACGGTCTCACCCGTTTGTAGCGGACCGACTTGTTTCGGTCCGACCGGACCGCCGGTCGTCACGTGCGGCCCCGGGATGGTGAGCGTCCCGGTGGTACCGTAGAAGGGCAACCGGATGACACCCCGCGGTCCGATGCCCAGGTCCAATATCAGGTCCATGACCATGACCAGGTTGCCATCGACCATTGTTACCGTCACTTGCTGACCCGAGAACTCCCCACCTTCGCCGATGGCGGGTAAGAAGCGCGTGCCGGCAAGTGTGAAGGTCCCCAGATCCACGTTCTCATTGATCAGGGTCCCGTCGGACAGGCGGCCGTCCACCGGGGGAAAGTCCGTTTCGGCCGCAATGTTCGAGGCCTCCCCACCGTTATTCCAAAACGGAGTTACAAAATCGCGATCGGAAGTGAACGCCATATTTCGGATCATCGCCGGAAACAGGGGCGTAGGGATGTGGCAGCGTCACCTCTCCTGTAGTGCCGTAGAAGGGGGCCGCCACGATACTCGCAGGCCCGATACCCATGTCGAAGACGATGTCCATCGTCATAATCATGGTGTGGCCGTCCAGGAGCACAGAGATCTGCTCGCCCTGGTGGGCACCACCGGCACCGATCCCGACCAGAAACGGAATACCGTTCAGCTCGAAGGGTCCCACGTCCGCACTGAAAAATCCATCCGGGCTGGACGAGGTCGCGATCTCCCCCTCTACGTTGGGTTCCTGCGCGCCGTTATTGAAGAAGGGCGTCACAAAGGTCGCCGCCGTGGTGAAAGCGACGTTGCGGATCCTCACGTCGAAGAGCACGGAGTCCGGAAGCCTCCCCGGACCATAAAAGGTGCCGGCTCCCATGAAGCTTTCCGTGGTGCTGTACACGGTGAAGGCGGCGGCGGATCCGCTGACCAGCAACCACCCTCCCAGCAAGGTTACATAGACCAAAAACCTGGTACTTGGGTTCATCATTCACCCCTGTCTGATGGTGGTCAGCTCGGCGTGTCGCCGGATACGGTAATAACCCCCGACCCGCACCACGCCCCTCTTCTCGAAGGTACCGTCCGGCCAACGGACCTGGACTGTGACTTCATCCCCGGCGTCGCGCGGTACTCCGAAATGTAAGGTATAGGGGCTGTGTCCCAGATAGGACCCACGTGCCCGTACGGTTTCGCTTCGCGACCAACCATTGCCGCTGAGCACGACCTCTGCCCCGAGCGCCTCGAGGTTGCCGCTAGCGGGATCCCTGAGGTCGATCCGGACCGCGCGCGTTCCACCGGTCTCGTTACGGAGGATCAAGGGTGATCCATCATTGACCGACACCAGCCCATCCAGATCGCCATCCTTGTCCATGTCACCGAGGGCTACACAGCGCCCGACCACCGCTTCACTGGCCGGTGCCCCGGTCAGATCGGCAAGGCTTTTGCCGTCGTTGACGTAGAGCTTGTTAGCGACCGTATCGTTGGAAACGAACAGATCCGGAAATCGATCGTCGTTGACATCGAGTACGACCACGCCGAGGGCCTTGTTTTCTCCCGAGACCAATCCCGCCTCTGCGCTTATGTCGGCAAACCGGCCGTTCCCCAGGTTGCGGAACAGGCGGTTATCGAGTCCCTCGCAGACCTGCGGCGTTGCGTAGGACTTGTTGGTGCCGTCCAGCGTCGTAAAGATGTCCGTCTCCGGGCTCCACTGCACATAGTGGACGACGAAGAGGTCGAGCCACCCATCCTGGTCTACGTCGAGCCAGGTCGCGGACGTCGCCCATTCCGGTACGCCGTATTCCAGCCCGGCGGCGGCCGTCACATCGACCAGGACACCGGCATCGTTACGCAGCAACCGGGTGCCGGTAACCGTCGTCACGGCCAGATCCGAATCACCGTCCGCGTCGTAATCGGCGACAGCGACCCCCATGCCATACCCCAAGATCGAGTCCAGACCCGCCTCCGAGGTGACCTCCCGGAAACGCTCGCCCTCGTTGCGGTAGAGCCGTGCGATCGGGCGTCGTGACCGGTCGTTCCAGGGCCGCCCATCCGTGAACAATGCATCGAGCCGGCCGTCCCCGTCATAGTCGAACAGGGCACAACCGGGCCCCATGGTCTCGGGCATCAACTTGTCTCCGGCCGCCCCGGTTTCATGGACGAAATCGATCCCGAACTCCGCCGTCGGCTCCACCCACAGCACAGGCCGCTTGAGGTCCGAGATCCGCCCGGCGGAGTCCGTATAGGTATAGGTCGGTGTCGGCGCGGGCCTCCGGTCACCGGCCTCATCCTCTTGCGAGCAGCCACCGGGAATCAGAGGCACTGCAACCACCACCCCATAAAGGCCGTATATTTTCATCGGAGCATGAACACCTTGATCCGTTGGGCCGCGAAATTGGCCTCATCTTCGGTCTGGCGAAAGGCCAGGATTGCCTGCTGCGCCGTCTCATCCGCTTTGTGATACCGATAAGCGACTTCGGACGCCTTTTCCTGCTCGGTATTTCCCAGGGCGCGATGGGCGAGCATCGCGTAGTAATGGGCGGTGGCATCTTCGGCATCGATTGCCAGTGCCGTGGCGACCGCCAGGAGCGAGTCCCGGAACCGCCCGTCGAGATAGGCGACCCGCGCCTTGAGTTTGTGCGCCATGCGGTCTTGGGGAAATACTTCCAGTACCCGGTCCAGGGCACCCGCGGCGGCATCATAATTGCCTTCCCGGACCAGGACCTGCGTCCACAGCCACGCGCTCTGCGGGTCGGCCGGCGCCAGCTGCTCCGCCTCGGTCAAGGTGCGCCTGGCGGCCTTAAACTGTCCTTCCGCCATTTCTACGCGGGCTCGGGTTCTGAGGCAATTCACGCACTCCGGCTCCAGGTCGAGCACAGTGTCGATCACTTGCCTAGCCGACCTGAAATCCCCCTGCCGGAGGAAGCCGATGGCATAATCATGCATAAGTGCCGTAGACGCGACCTGCCCAGGTACCCCCGCCTGCGCCAGCAGACGTCTGCCTTCACGTTTGACGGTCAGGGTCGTGGCGGCGATCTCGGTGACCGGAAGATCCGGCACGGATTCGAACTTGGCGAATCCCTCCCGGTTGGTGGCAAAGGCAAACTCGGTATAGGCGCGATTGAACTTGCGCCACAGCAGACGGACTTGGATCGAAACGCCTGCGGACAGATCGCCCAACTCCGATAGCGGGACCGAATAACGCGAGAAATCCGCGGTACCCGGCGGAATCACCACCACGTAGATGGGCGCGACCAGTTCATGGGCATTGCGCTTGTCGATCCGCCGGCCCTGCCGGTCCACGCCCACCAGGTTGTAGATGCGGGTGTTCTCGCTCACGTGTCCGCCCGCGTCCATGCTACCGGCCACCAAGGTTCCGTCGTCGCTGGCCACCGTCACCTCGATCCAGGCCTCATTGGAATCGTTCGTGCCACCGGGAAAGGTATGCCCGACGTTCAGGTTGCGGACGACCACGTGATAGAAGGGCTTCATCAGATCGGCGACATGACGCTCCGGATTGGCCTTGAGGTACATGTCGTGCAGCAGCATGTCGAGACCGGAGGTCGCTCGCGAGAAGATATAGCTGTCTGCGTATTGATCGTTCCAGACGTAATTGCCGTTGCCGGTGTGATTCGGAATCTCCGCGATCCCATGACAGCTCATGCAGGTAAGGCCGGCTTGGGCAGCGACGGCCTCCTTATCGACATCCTCGCGCATACGGCCGGTCAACACGAGCAGCGGATCGTGGCAACCCGCACACCAGCGCGACTTTACCCGGCCCGTAGCCTCTTGGGGCAGGCCGAACGCAGCCAAGTGCGCCGCGACGAACTCGTTTGGCTCGGTCGGGGTCTCGCGCAGATACTCCAGCGTCGCCACGTAGAAAGGGTTGTTGAAGGATGAGAAGCGGTGGGCGGACGATGCCCATTGCTCGACCGTATCCGCATGGCAGTGCGCGCATTACAAGTTTTCTTGGTGATCGCGGCCCCAGGGCCATCGCCGAGTTGCTTGCGGATCGCAGTGCGCCAGTTCCGGTGCATCTCGGTACCCACCTGCTCGACGGCCTCGAGCCCGTCCAGCCGGCCTGGAGCAATGTCGGTGCAAGCACGCGGATCCGCGGGCTCTTGCCCCACTTCATCGCATCGCGCACATAACCGGGATCCGTTTCGTAACGGATGGCCAGCCCCATCGCTGCGCCGGTGAGATAATCCAAGCAGGTCATGGGCGATTCCCGGCGGAACGGTGGCATTTGCGAGAGGATGACATCAAGCTTGTCGATGCGGGCGAAGGCGACGCCCATCCCGAAACCGGCGCGCACGTCACCCTGAAATTGCTCGGGGAACGCCGAGACCACCCGGCTCACCTGTGCGGCATCATCCCCATGTTTGATCCACAGCGCACGGCCGGCACCGTGGGCGAATGTCGAACCCGAAGCGAACGGCAGGCGTGTAACTAACTCCGCCGCTTGGGTTGCAACCGCGTCTTTGAATAGGGCAACCGCAAAACCCATGCCCTCGTAGGCGTAGAACTGGCCGCGTAGATCCAGCTCCCCGAGCTTGTTGCGCACACGCACCGGATTGACCGCCGGCGCCAATCCATACCACGGGTTGTAGGCCTCGGTTACCGATTCTTTCAGATGGGCAGGGTCGATCTCCAGGCGTTCCACGAGATCGCCATGGCTGCCGAGTCGGGCCACGCCACGCTGCCAGGCATCTCTGGCCTGCTCGATGTTTCCGGCCTTGGCGAGGGCATCACCGAGACGGACGTACGCAAGGATATCGGAGGGTTTTATTGCCCGCTCTTCCTGGAGCTCGATGGCGCGCTCGAAATAGGAGATCGAGGTATCGTTCTTCTCAAAATAATCCGGCCATCGGCCTCGGCGAGTTTCCGGGCCTTTTCCAATACCGGGGAACACTCTGCGGTCAACGTAGCGGCTGTCGCCTGGGTCCTCTCGGAGGCCGATATGCCGAACTCCGGGGCACCGAGTGCAACCCCGGAGACGACGGCGAGAAACGCCGTGACGCCTGAAAGCGCGACTTTGCCAATTCCGTTCCTCATTGGGTGTTGCTCCGTGGTGTGCCAATCGTAGCCAGAGTGAAGTCGAGTGGAGCCCGTGTGCGATAAGGCGAATGGGTCTGGGCCGCTTGCAGGCGATCGTCCTGCGGCGGGGGATATTGATCGAGACCCAGATAGGGGATCGGCTCGACCTGTCCGGCATGACCGGTGTAACGATCACCGTCCTTGACGTACCCGACGAGCTCGAGGAGGAAGCTGCGCGTCCGAGGCGGTGGGGGGACAGGCCGCTCCACTACGAAGGAGAAGGAAATCTCGTCGCCCGAACCAAACACTGCATAGCGGCCGTCGGCCGACGCAACGAGCCCTTCGGTGGGTCCATAGGCAGTGAAGCGTCCACGCATCGGGCTCCACAGCGACGAGTAACGCACACCGTGGTAATCGAACCGCTCCGGATCCCGGGCGATCAGTCTCGAAAATCCGCGGAAGCGCAGCGTTGACTCTGCCAGCGGGGCTTCGCCCACAACCAGTGGCGGTGCATTCGTCAGACTAAATGCGATACGGTCCCAGTAAACGCTGATTCCGGAGCCGATACGCAGTCGCCGCGAGGCAAGCCGTCCCTTTATCGGAGCGACCACGGTCTTGCCTTTGCCCGACGGCACCCCCAGCGGGGCTACGTTCTGCCAAACACCGTCGATAAACTGCTGGATACGAGGCCAAGGGAGATCGGGACCGTTACCCTGTGCCTGTGCAATCATCGAGGTGGACTCGAAATAGTAAAACCAACCCGTGGCCAGAAGGGCATCCACTTCCGCGGGATCGACGGCCTCCGGAAGCTCCAGCTCGATCCAATGGGGCGCGGCGAATCCGGCGTGTGGGGAGCGCGTGAAAAAAATCTGCGTGTACCCCGTCCACTCGGGCCAGGGCCACGGTCAGATCGGAACCATCGGAGCCGCGCGCACGCGCCGGTGCGAGCAAGTCACGGGCGATATAGAAAGGCTCTGCCGGCGCAGGGACGGGGGCCAAGCGGGAATGGGGAAGGACCTCTGTTCCCTCCGGGTGATCGACTACCAGGAGCCGGGCGCGGTCCAGGAAGACCGTTTCGTGCAACTCCTCGATGAAGCGGATATCGAGTCGCCCATCGCGAAGCCGGACCCGGTCACCCGGTATCAGGATCAGCTCCCGGTCTTTGACCGGAAAATAGATGCCGCGGTCGAGCGGTACCCCCATGGGACCGCTGATAAAGGCGTCCGTAAGGTATTCGAAGCGTTCCCCGTTCCAAACGAAAAGGTTGGGACAGGACCCGGAAATCCGTTCGGACTCCTTAAATGGGTAGACAGTGGGTGCCGCGTCGATCTTGAGTTTGTTTTCGATGAAGCCGTTGGTCCATTCCAGCCTCAAGATCTCCACATAATCGGATCGTCCTATGCCGATCCGCTGCACCCTCCGGGCGACTGAGCGTAGGCATAGCTGCCGCCGCGGCGGACCTCGATCTGGGTCAGGAGGCCACTCGGGGCAGCCCTGACCCCGTTGGCGAACAGGGCGATGGATTTGCCGACGCCTTCAGTGACATTGCGCACAATGGTGATTTTGCCCTGTTCCGTAATATAGGCCAGGTCCTCGCGGCCATCCTGGTCGACGTCGGTTGGGATGATGCGAGCACTGGTCGTCGGTTTCGGCCATTCCTCCGTGCTCAGGATGTGGAAGCCCTGGTCGCCCCGGTTGCGCAGCACCAATGTCTTTCCGCCCGCTGTGACAATGGCTAGGTCCAGCAGGCCATCGTTGTTGAAATCCGTGACCACCGCTCGCTGCGGTCCTCCCGCGGCAAGCTCTATGTCCTCTGTCGCCATGGCCTCGGCCACCGCGAAGACGTCGAGATTCCAGATCATGCGGATCGACTTGGGTCTCAGCAGGGCGACATCGAGGCGCCCGTCGTTGCTGAAGTCGGCAATGACCAAGTCATTCGACCCGGCACCAGCGGTCACGCGCAGCGCCTCCCGCAGACCATCGGGGGTCCCCACTGCGACCACCAGGGCGTCGTCGTGCAGGATCAACAGATCACTCTGCCCATCCCGCTGCAGATCGGCGACGGTTACCGCTTTGGCCCCTTCCAACTGTTTCGGCACCGGCCCGGTCTTGTACAAGGTCTCTTCTTGAACAAACCGGCGCTTACCGGCATTGGTGAGAGGGATCCGATCACTGCCGGCTGCGATGTCGATATCGCCGTCGGCATCCAGGTCGGCGAGCACGACAGAAACCGTGGCATCGGGCAGTATGGCCTTATACTCTGCGGTCTTGCCGACGAAACCCTTGGCAAGAGATAGCCCCGTGCCGGTAAGGGCCAAGACCCGCGACCCCTGTGTATCGAACCACTCGATGTGCATGTAGCGGCTATCGGGTGGGACCCGACACGGATGTGCCCAACTGGGCCTGGGTACCTGGATCTGGCTCGAGTGCGAGATTACTGCCAGTCTCGGATACCTCGGCGGATGCTGCCCGTGGTTCGCAGGGACCCGTGTCGACACCCTCTAGGCGCTCAGGATCCAGCAGGTAGAGCTCCCGGTCCGTACCCACCCACAGACGCCCGGCCGAGTCTTCGGCAATTGCATTGAGTCCGGTGACATCATCGAGCGTCAGCCGTTGGAGAACGCCTCGACCCGGGTCCTGTAGATCGAGCTCCATTGCCATATCCGGATGGGCGACCCATACCCGGCTCGTGGGTGAGCCGTCGCGCGGCCGTCCCAGGGCCAGGCGTAGCCTCCGAACTTCAGCGGGATAAATACCCGACCAGCTTGCGATCGGATCTCCGTCTTTATCCCACAGGGTCAATCCCGTTGCGGCGGCGTATAGGGTCCCATAATCGGTGCTCAGGGTGTCCAGGGGCTTTTGTTCCGCCCCCGACCTCTGCCAGCCTTCGTTCGCCTCGCGCAGCTCGCGCCAATCGCCCTCGGGACTCAGGCCCAGGAGTCTCTGGCCGGGCGCGGCCAGGAGGCCGCGTAGGCGCGTCCCCACGGGATGGAGCTTGGCCGAGACGGGCGTGGAGCCATGCGCCGGGATGGCAAAGGAGCCGATAAATGCCCTGGATGAGACGGGACCGACCGGATTATAGAGGGTGAAACGGATGGTCGAGTCGTGCCGCACCACCGTAGAGACAATGCTTGCGATTCCTTGAGGAGACTTAGGAGAGAATTTCTCTCCGGGGACATTGAAGGACAGGGCTCGGCGACCGGCAGCTCGGTGCCGGGATCCCGGATTATTGCCACACCCTTGCCGGTAGCGGCCACCAGGATGGGGCTGGCCGCGACCACTGCATTAACCTCATCGGAGGGCAGGCCGGCAGCGGCATCGATGGCGGAAGTTCCCCTCCCAGAGCTGGCTCAGGCCCTTGTCGGTAGCGACCCACAAGGCCCCGAGCGGTCCGATCGCAAGATCTCGGATCTGGTTACTGGCCGGACCTAGGTCGCCTTTGGCCGGGATGCGGAGCCAAGGGGCGGGGAAAGACGGTTCAGGTGTCGCGGGGGCGGCTGAGAGGAGCGGTAAACGTAATTGCCGCTATTATCAACAAGGTGAATCTGAGCAAACAGGCGGATCGGCCGCTGCGACTGTTCCGATGAGAAGCGCATGACATGGATTGATAGCCGTGATTCGAGATGCTGGGGAAGCTTGAAAAAATTCAGTTTAGCTTTTCAGCTTCCCCCACGACAAATCAAGTCTTGCCCTACTCCGGCAACCACTCCTGATCCAGGATCTCACTCGCGTCCCAGGGGCAGGTCTCGGGAAAATCGGAGAGTCCGGTTTCTTCTGCCGCTTGAGCCGTGGCATCGTCCCACACGCCGGCCCACCAGTCGGGTTCGGCGAGTTTAGGGCGCAGGCTCGGCGTTTCTTTCAGGCGCCGGGCAATACCGCGCCGCTGGTTGCGGATGGTAATTTGCCAACTTGCGCCGCGGCGTCCCGGTTGCTGCTGCCACTTGAGGAGGTGCACCAGCAATCGCGTCATGCGGCTGACCAGCTCCCGCTGCTCGCTTTTACCCACGTCTTCGATCTCCTCGGCCAGATGCTCTCGGTCAAGTTGGTCGAGCCGTCCCTCACGCAGTAGATTTGCCTGCTCCGTGGCCCAGGCGACCACGTCGTCTTCGTAACCTGTGACGCTTGTCATAAATCGCTCATGTCGTCGAGCAACCGGCGTATTGCCGGTTCGGAGAGTCCAACGGATGTGGCAATGGTTTCAATGGCTATCCCATTGTCGTACAGAGACTTGACAAGGATTCTCCTTTCTTCCTCGCGTCCTCTCGCCAGCCCTACCTCTAGCCCGTCCTGTCGGGCATCCTCGATCATGCCCCACTCGGAGCGGACGTAATCGATATGCTTGTCGAACCTTCTGCGCTCCCTCTCATCCATCCTCAGATAATCGAATTTCTCCTTCAAGGCCCCGATACCGGGGGCGGTAAATTCGTCCAGGACCTCGTTGTTCTTGAAGGCATAAACCCACTGATCCAGGTCGTCCCGGACCACATCCGTAAAGCGTTTCAGGGGAATCAGATAGTATTCGGGAAAGATGTTGGTCTCGCCGATGCGAACCGGCTCGCCGACCAGGGATTTCTTCAAGGTCACCGGATGGTGGGTATGGAGGCCCGTGAATTCGGTCTTGCCGTGGTAGATGTAGTCGTCACCGTCTTCGGTGACGTCGAAATAGAGGAGGCTGATGGAGTAGACCTTCTTGAGATTGGCATAGGGCTCGCCCAGCTTCAGGGTCTCGACCATGGTTCTAGTACCCCGCTTCACCTTATTTTGCATTCTCAGAGCCCCTCCAAACGCGCCAAGGCAAGGCACAGCGCGTAGGGAATAGCTCTCTCTATTGCCAAGCGCTGTAACGCTGCCTTGGCGCGTTTGGGGGGCTCCCTCCGGGCGCGGCGAGAAGCGACCAGCTGCGTTGTTGCGCGAGCTTGAAATAGGACCCGCTATTCCTGCGCTCGCGCGCCTAGCATCTGGCCGCTTCTCGCCTCGCTGAGAGCGCAAAATAAGGTGAAGCGGGGTACTCCCGGTGCCGTAAGTCAGGCGCTTGAGGTAGGCCATCTCCGAGAGGTATTGCACCTCGACGATAATCCGCTCGCCGTCTTCGGTCTTAGCCAGAAGATCCACGCGGTTGTATTTGTCACGGTCGTCCTGGCGGTTGCTCTCACTCTCCAGCATATCGAGGATGACCACCGCGCGTCCGAACAGGGCGGTCAGAAAACCCTCCAGAACATCGAAATTGGCCTTGTCGCGCAGGATGGTCTTGATGACCCAGTCGAAGGTGACGATTTGGCAGCCGGTCTTCTTCATGCTGTCGTCCTCCCTTGCCGGGAATCCGAAGGTACCTGGAAATCGCGGTTTGCAGGCACCGTCCTGAAAAATCCCATGGCTGGGACTTTGACCGCCTTTATTGCGGTTGTAAAGGTGAGCCAATGGGATGGAGTTGCCTTGTTCATAGGTCCGGACCGATCACAATGTGGAGGCGGGCCGGGCTGCTGTCCTTGGTCAGCGCGAAGGCCACATCCATGCGAATCTGCCCGATGGGCGAGCGCCAGCGTATCCCGAGGCCGGTGCCGACCTCCACCTGGCGGGTGAAATCCGGGTCGAAGGCGTTGCCGAAGTCCGTGAAGACGGCTCCGCTCCAGTCGCCCTTGATGCGGCGCTCGAGCTCCAGACTCCCCACCGCCAGATAGCGCCCACCGACGGCTTCCTTAGTGCCGGGGTCGTCGGGACCCAGCACATCCAGGGCCCAGCCGCGGATGCTGTTGTCACCGCCGGCAAAATAGCGGCGACTGGCAGGCAGGTCAAAGACGCTGTTCGCCCAGCTCGCCCCCAGGTCCGAGCGGGCGATGAGACGGTAATGATCGAGAAAGCTCTTTATCCACTTGAAGCGTGCGCTCCCGCTCAGGTAGGAGGCGGGGGAGATCAGTCCCTGGGCGGTGCCGAGGAGGGCAAATTTGATCCGATAGCCATTGGTGGTGTAAACAGGGTCGTCGGTGACCGTCTTGGACCAGGTGATGTTGGGCACCAGCTCGTTGACCAACTCCGCATCATCCGCGGCAATCTCGAACTGCTCCCGCCGGTAGTCGATGCCGGTGGTACGCCGCCAGCCGCCCGGAGTCACCACCGAGTGGGCGACTTGCAGGGTCTGGATGTCTCCCTTCCGGCTCGCGATGTCGTAGGAGCGCAGGTCGGGACGAATGGTGACGTAGTCGCGCAGCGGATTGCCGATGGGAATCCGGTAATCGCCTTTCATTCTCTGAAGAGGTTGAGAAATATTGGTTTCCAGCTTGAGGGTGTGACCCCACCGGGTCAGGTAACGGCGCCGCCACTCCAGGGTCACGCGGGGACCCACGTCGGTGGCGTAACCGAAGCCGAAGCGGTATTTGTTGGCCTTGTTGGGGGTAGCGATTACCTCGATGGGGACGGTTCGTTTCTCCCCGGCCGCCTCCTTGTGCGGGACGATTTCCACTCGCTCGTAGTACTCGGTTCCGAGCAGGTTGCCCTGGAGGGTCAGCAGTGCCTCCGGATCGTAGCGGTCTTTGGGTTGGAAGCCGACGAACCGCGCGAGATAACGGTCGTCGAGCAGGTCCTGAGTGAAGCTCACGTCGCCCAGGTAGTAACGGGGACCGGTATGGAGGTGGAACTGAATGATGGCCTGGTAGTTGTCCAGGTCGATCAGTGCCCGATTGAAGGTCAGCTCGTAATCCAGATAGCCGTTCCGGGCGGCAAGACTGCGGATATTATCGGTGGCCTTGTCGTACTCCGAATGCAGCAGCACATCCCCCGGTTGTATGGGAAACGCTTTAGGAAAAATCGGATCTTCGGCACCCGGACCTGTGATGCGATAGTCGACGGACTCCTGCGCCTGGCCCACCCGGACGGGCTCGCCCGGAACCACCTGGTAGTCGGCCACCCAGGCCCCGTCCTCAGCCGTCGGCCTGGTCAAGGTATCCTCCACTTGCACCCGGTAAAAACCAAAGGGCGCCAATGCCTTGCGGATCTGATCGGGGGCCCGCCGGTGCAGGGCTTCGAGCCGCGGCACTGAGAGATCCTTGTCCTTGCGTTCCTGGTAGATCCCGAGCAGCGCCAGCACGTTTTTCTCGTATTTCTCGTACTCACCGGTCAACCCCTCGACCCGCACTCCGAGATCGAGCGCCTGTATCTCTTGGGCCATGGGGAGGACCAAGAGCACGAGCAGGAGTCGCAGGGCCGGACGTATGGTGGAACAACGGGATACCGGCCACAGGCGCAGTTCGGTCATTACATCCAAGTCCCTAGCCCATCATTTCGACTTATATTGCGGGCATAATCACTTGAGCCTGATGTGTGCCTCCTCCGAGAAATTTGCATATGAAAGTTGCAGTCGGGGAAAAACACCGTCACCGCGGCGGGTGTGGAACCCAACGCTCAAATTTCCAGTCAAGGCTGCTGTATTCTCCGTCGTTGAGGTTCGACGTGGCCGCGCCGCTTAAGCCGGTGCATTCCAAAGCGGTCCGGAATCCATAAAGAGCCGGAAGTCTATAGGTGCTGCGACCCGGTAGCGGAAAGCGCTCAGCGTACCTGTGCCAGTAACCCTTGCAGCATCCCCTCTGCCTGTCCCAGGTAACCTGAGCCGAACAGGTTCAGATGGTTGAGGATGTGGTATAGGTTGTACAGGTCCTTGCGCGTCCGGTATCCCGGGTCCAGGGGCCAGGCCTCGTTGTAGGCGGCGTAGAAATCCCCCCCGAAGCCGCCGAAGAGCTCGGTCATGGCGATATCCGCCTCGCGGTCGCCGTAGTAAAGGGCCGGGTCGAAGATCACCGGATGTCCAGCCTCGTCGAAGCCCAAGTTGCCTCCCCATAGGTCGCCGTGGAGCAGGGAGGGGACCGGGGCATGGTCGATCAGGGCGGGTAGAGCGACGAGCAGTCGCTCACCCTGGTCCCGGAGCCGGCGGCCGTATCCGTTACGGGTCGCCAGGTCGAGTTGGAACCCCAGCCGGTGTCGCCCCCAGAAGGTTACCCAATCCTGTTCAGGATGGTTCGGCTGGTGGGTGGAGCCGATGGTGTTGTCGCGATCCCAGCCGAAGTCAGCCCGGGAGGCCAGGTGCATCGCGGCAAGCTGGTGACCCGCCTCGCCGGCTCCATGCGCGCCGGATCTGCCGAGGGCGATATATTCCATGACGATGTAGGACTGCGCACCCGCGGTGCCGGTGCACAGGGGGCGCGGGACTCGAATGGTGCCGGTGTCCGCCATCGCCTCGAGCCCCGCGGCCTCGGCCTCGAACATGGCGAGCCGATCCCGGCCGTTGAGCTTCACGAAATAAGCGTGGGGGCTACTGCCCAGGTGGTAGGCCCTATTGATGCAGCCCCCGCCGACCGCGCGCGAGGTGCTTGGATCGACCCGCCCTCCACCGGCATTGCCGATCGCTGCGGCGATGGCTGACCAGTCAGTCATCGTCAGTCAACCCAGCCGCAGCAGCAGGGGGCTCGAGCGGGGAAAGTGGGCGCGCAGAAACGCCATTTGATCCGCCAGCACATTACGGCCCATGAGGAAGATATACTCGGCATGGTTGGGCGTGAAGGGCACGGCCAGCAGCTCCATCCCGGCGGCCTCCGGGGTGCGGCCGGCCTTGTGGTTATTGCAGCGCACGCAGGCCGTCACCAGGTTGTTCCATTGATCCTCACCGCCCTGACTGATGGGACGCACATGGTCCCTTGACAGCTGGCGGGCGGAGAAGCGGCCGCCGCAATACAGGCAGATGTAATCGTCGCGTTGAAACAGGGTCCGATTGGACAGGGGAGGCACATAGTCGTCTTTCAGCTTGTTCAGCGCATGATGAATGCCGTGGGTGGCGATGATGGAGTTGATCTCCAGAGTGCTGCGGCGCTTGGTGGCGGCATTGATACCGCCGTGGAGGAGAAACAGGCGGTCGCCGCACCCGTAGACGACCTGGCCGAGGGAATAGAGCCTGGCGGCCGAGCGGTAATCTACCCAGTCCAGGGGCATTCCGGACCAGTCTGTTCGCAGTACCTGTTGGCTCAAGTTCAACATCGCGTGGCTGCCTGGAGCGTCCTGCCGGCTGCAAGGTCGGTTGGGGGGATGTCGTTCGTCGGTCCGGACGTCAAGCCCGAACGCCTCACCCGGACCTGCCCGGAGGGTCCGGCCTCGCAACATGGGTAAGAGGAGGGCGCGGGTACCGCAGCAGGCACCTTCCTAGCCAGTTCGGGACGGGCGCCATGATATCTATTTTCGAACGGTCCGACCACGGGTGGCTGCGACTGTGCCAGGTGAGTGCGTATCCATCTTCCCGAAAACACAAGCCCGGCGGATCGGGATTTGGAACCGCAAAGGCGCAAAGTGGATGTCAGGTCCGCAAAAAAACCCCGCCGAAGCGGGGTTTTCTCCAATGAGCGAATAGCCCGGGAACGGTTACATCATTCCCATGCCGCCCATATCTCCCATACCACCGCCGGCCGGCATGGGCGGCGTCTCCTCCTTAGGCTCCTCGGCCACCATGGCCTCGGTCGTGATCATGAGACCGGCAATCGAGGCGGCGTTCTGTAACGCCGAGCGCACCACCTTGGTGGGATCCAGGATGCCCATGGTGACCAGATCGCCGTACTCACCGGTGGTAGCGTTGTAGCCGAAGTTGCCCGTGCCCTCGGCGACCTTCTGCATCACCACGGAGGCCTCGGCACCGGCGTTGGCCACGATTTGGCGTAGGGGTTCCTCTATGGCGCGGCGGGCAATGCCGATCCCCACATCCTGATCGTGATTGATCCCCTTCAGGTCGTCGAGCTTGACCAGGGCGCGCACCAGGGCGACGCCGCCACCGGCGACGATGCCTTCCTCGACGGCGGCCCGGGTGGCATGCAAGGCGTCTTCCACCCGTGCCTTCTTCTCCTTCATCTCCACCTCGGTGGCCGCGCCGACCTGGATTAGGGCCACGCCGCCGGCCAGCTTGGCGAGCCGCTCCTGGAGCTTCTCGCGGTCATAGTCGGAGCTGGTCTCCTCGATCTCACCGCGGATCTGCTCGACCCGGCCCTTGATGTCGGTATCGGAGCCGGCACCGTCGATGATGGTGGTCTCTTCCTTGGTAATCTGGACCTTCTTGGCGGTACCCAACTCGTTGAGGCTGGCCTTCTCCAGGGAGAGGCCGACCTCCTCAGCGATGACGGTGGCACCGGTGAGGATGGCGATGTCCTGGAGCATGGCCTTGCGCCGATCGCCGAAGCCCGGCGCCTTGACGGCACAGACCTTGATGATACCGCGGATGGAATTGACCACCAGGGTGGCCAGGGCTTCGCCTTCCACGTCCTCGGCGATGATCAGCAGCGGCTTGCCGGCCTTGGCTACGCTCTCCAGCACCGGCAGCAGGTCGCGGATGTTGGAGATCTTCTTGTCGTGCAGCAGGATGTAGGGGTCTTCCAGCTCCACGTTCTGACTTTGTTGGTTGTTGATGAAGTAGGGGGAGAGGTAACCGCGATCGAACTGCATGCCTTCGACCACATCCAACTCGTTGTCCAGAGATTTGCCTTCCTCCACGGTGATGACCCCCTCCTTGCCCACCTTCTCCATGGCCTCAGCGATGATCTTGCCGATGGACTCATCGGAGTTGGCCGAGATGGTGCCCACCTGGGCGATCTCCTTGTTGTCCGAGCAGGGCTTGGACAGGGCCTTGAGCTGCTCCACAGTGGCCCCGACGGCCTTGTCGATGCCGCGCTTCAGGTCCATGGGATTCATGCCGGCGGCCACCGCCTTCAGCCCCTCGCGCACCATGGCCTGGGCCAGCACGGTGGCGGTGGTGGTGCCGTCGCCGGCCACGTCGGAGGTCTTGGAGGCGACCTCCTTGACCATCTGGGCGCCCATGTTCTCGAACTTGTCTTTGAGCTCGATCTCCTTGGCCACGGACACACCGTCCTTGGTCATGGTGGGGGCGCCGAAGCTCTTTTCGAGCACCACGTTGCGGCCCTTGGGGCCGAGGGTGACCTTAACGGCGTTGGCCAGAATGTTGACACCCGTCATCATACGGTTGCGGGCGTCGTCGCTGAATTTGACGTCTTTTGCGCTCATTACTCTATGTCCTGATTTCAGTGGGATAGGCGTCTGCTGTGCTTAGGTGCCGGCTGGGGCCCATCAGCCCTCGACGACCCCCATGATGTCTTCCTCGCGCATCACCAGGAGGTCTTCGCCCTCGATCTTGACCTCGGTGCCCGAATACTTGCCGAACAGCACCCGATCACCCTCCTTCACATCCAGGGGGCGGGTCTCGCCACTGTCCAGGATCTTACCCTTGCCGACGGTGATGACTTCACCCTGAATCGGCTTCTCGGTTGCGGAATCCGGGATCACGATACCGCCGGCGGAGGTGCGTTCCTCCTCCATACGGCGAACGACGACGCGGTCGTGTAAGGGACGGATCTTCATTTGGAGCAATCTCCTTCATTGCTTGAGCTAGTGATGGCAAGTGCGGAGGTTCGATACCGGTGACCGGCTGTTAGCACTCGCTGTTTGAGAGTGCCAATAATAGGGGCTTGTTCCGGGCTGTCAAGTGCCTACCCTTCTTTTCGACTCGACGTCGGACGGCCTGCACGGAAGGGGAAAGGGGAAAAGAAGCTAAACTATTCCGATGGCGCAAACACCAATCGCTCGAATCCCACCGCCACCACGCTGAAACTGTGCAGGCGCGGTAGAGCGCCGAATTTGGTCTTCAACTTGGCCCGATAGCGCGCTAAGCCCGCCTCGGCCTCGCGCTGTTTGCTTTGCACAGCAGGCAGTGCCCGTAGTGCCTCGCGATCCATTTGTTCGAGTGTCTTACCATCGAGTCCGGCTTCTTTCAGCGACACGAATTTGAACTCGATCAGGATATCCAGTATCCGGTACTGACGCCTGTCCGGACGCACGATCATGGTCAGATCCGCATGACCGCGTTCCAGCTCGACCTCCGATTCCATGATGTAGAGGGTATCGTTGAACAGCAGGGTCAGAAACGCGGTCTTGACGGTCAGCTCATTGCTCCAGGCGTAATCACGGTTGCTGAACACCTTGAAATACTTCTGTTCCACGAAATCGCATAAAGGTTGTAGATCGCCGCGCTGGTACAGGGCCTCGGCGGCCCGGCGCGCCAGGTCTCCTGCTCTGGCTTCCGGCAGTAACATTTCCTGAATCTGTTCCGCATAGAGCTTGCGGATGACCAGGTTGGGAATGGTCAGAATGAGCTCGCCGAAGGGCGTCACACCGCCCAGGGTCAGGATGCCGAAATAGTACAGGAGGGATGCCACGAAGCCGGTGTCCTTGCGGGCATGGAGCATGTCTTCCACCCCGAAGCGATCGGCCAGTCTCGGAACATGCACCGGCTCGGCCTCGGCCAGGGCATCGAGGATCAGCCGTCGGCCCTCGGGCAAGCGGGAGATGTAATGCATCTTGCCTCGGTCCATGGCTAGGTTGCTGTCGAGGATTTCGTCCGGATAGCGGCATTCACGCTGAAATTCTTCCAGAAAATACAGGGCAAGCGTCGGGTTATAGACCTGGTGCTCCGTATGCCGGCTGAAGCGGTAGCCGTTGTAGAAGGTCCGCATCATGGAGAGCGCCTCGTCCGCTGTGGATTGGGGTAGATCGCATTCCTCGGCGATCTGCGCCACCATCCCGGCAATCTCTGCCTCCCGAAAGCCGCACAGCGCATTGAATCGCGCCTGCAAGTAGATATTTTTCGCCACATTGTAGGCGCTGGTGAGATCACTCATGGCGACTGGCGAGACGCCGGTGATGAAGACCTTTCCCAACCCCTGTCCGCCGGCAGCGGCCTTGATGGTCTTGAACAGGGCCTTCATGCAGCCCTCGCCCGATAATAGGGCCTGATAGTGGTCTTTCTCTGCGCTGCGGTGTCCCATCATCAACTCATTGGCGAAGTTGTCGTATTCGTCGATGAGGAGATAAAGGGGGTGACCGGCTTGCTGCACGGCAACCAGCAGGGATCGGAAAGATGACAGTGCATCCTGGGGATCGATTTGGAGGGGACCCAGCAGTGTTTCCCGGTAATAATCCGAGCAAGCACTGATCCGAAGATTCAGGTAACGATAAAGATTACGCTTGATCTCCTCGCCGTCACCGATCGGGCTGACCTCGGAAAAGTCCCATTTGAGTACGAAGTACCGGTTGTGCCCGGCGGTGGGGTTGCGGCCGATGGCAAGTTCCCCGAACAGCTGCTCGAACCGGTCCGATTTGTTGAGATCATAGTAGTTCTCCAACATGGACAACAGCAGGCTCTTGCCGAACCGACGCGGGTGCAGGAAGAGCAGTTGGTCACCGGCCTCTTCCAGTAATGGGATGTGGTCCGTGCGGTCCACGTAATAGAATTGTCTCGTGATAAGAGACTCAACCACTACCAGCTGAAGCTGGTAGGTTGGGCCACTAAAGTGGCCCTCGGCGGACTCAACCGCCGACTGAAG
>NZ_FLUY01000481.1 GCF_900092655.1 Candidatus Thiosymbion oneisti | reverse complement strand
AGCACCGTGAAGCGCCCAACCCCGCGTGAGCGGCTGCATTCCAACCCCTCACCGAACTGCTGGCTCTTCAAATCGCGGGTGGTGGTTAATTTTTAAATGCCAGCTTAACCAGTAGCTGGCAATAGCTTCGTATTATAGCGGTGCAGGAAGAGTTTCAAACAGATCTCGTGCATTTTAACGCATTTGGAAAAAGATAACGTCTTAC
>NZ_FLUY01001637.1 GCF_900092655.1 Candidatus Thiosymbion oneisti | reverse complement strand
TCGGGACCAGGTCTGCTCCCACGCTGGAGCCTGGGGAGCCAGCCGAAAATCAATAGGTTAGTTTTTAGACAGCCTCTAAGCCTCAAAGCCCCTCTCCCCGTGGGAGGGTGTCGCAAAAGCCCCTCTCCCGCAAAAGCCCCTCTCCCGCCGGGAGAGGGGTTGGGGAGAGGGCGAACGAAAAACAGCGCTCGATCGATCACAAACAGCACCGGTGACGCTTAACTTAATGGCATTGGGTTACAAGCCAGGCTGGTCGTTGGTGGGCGCAGCTCACCCTACCTGCGCCTCAATGCCGTTAAGTTAGCTGCTGACTGCTTGTCGTGGTGGGTCGGAATACGAAAGAGAAAATGACGAAGCGCGCGAAGAAGATCCCTCCCTTCGGTTCGGGATGACATTTCGCGAGGATTGGCGTGATTCGTAGTTTGGTAGTGGTAAATTTTCAAGTGGTAGCCTGGAGCGGTTCATCGACCACTCCCGGTTTCTTTTTGGATCCCCTCACCCCGCCCCGCTCCCGTCGGGAGAGGGGCGAAGCTCGTAGGTTGGGCAAAGGGCCAGGGATGGTCCGTGCCCAACACCGA
Organism: Candidatus Thiosymbion oneisti; assembly: GCF_900092655.1. Classification (GTDB taxonomy): domain Bacteria; phylum Pseudomonadota; class Gammaproteobacteria; order Chromatiales; family Chromatiaceae; genus Thiosymbion; species Thiosymbion oneisti. Next base: position 4,194 of record NZ_FLUY01001637.1, on the reverse strand, counting down.
ATGTTGGGCACGCCGCTACAGGAGCGCCGCCATCCTGGCGGCAAATAGTCGCCGGCAGGATGCCGGCGCTCCCAGCTTTGCCCAACCTACTCGACTGGTGGGCACAGCCCAATCTACGCGGGGCGAACCGCATCGAAGAACCACGGATACACACGGATCGACACAGATCGGCCAGATCCGCATCCCGGAGGGGTCCACATCCGCGCAGAAAGGGGTCAGGTCTTGACCTGTGCCTTCAAGGGTCACGGATCAAGACCTGACCCCGTTCCCTCTACCTGTTATGGAAGGCGGCTGCGGTGTCGGCGAGCTCGCGGTCGCGGCGGTGGTAGCCGTGGGTTTCGATCAGCCGGCGGGCCTCGGCGAGGTCGTCCCGCGCCGAGTCCCAGGGGTAGTCCTTGCTCGGTCCGAACAGCCGGACGCGGGTGAGCAGAATATCCGCCTGATAGAGGGGCATGGATCCGCGTTCGGCGATCTCCCAGGCCTCATCCAGATCCGCGACGGCGCCTTTCCTGGAATCGGGACCATCGCCTGTCAACCACCGCTGCCAGGCCCGGCTGAGCAGGCCGCGGGGGAGGTCGTCCATGTTACCCGACTCGCGGATACCATCGACTGCTGTGGTCAACTGGTCGATAGCGACTGGGGAAATGTGGATCCCGGATAGATCCGGCTCTACTGCGCCCTTGTGCCCCCCATCCGCCAGGGTCAGGAGTGCCTGATAGACCGCTACACGGCCCAAGGTGAGCTGGTCTAGTGCGATGTCGAGAAGCCAGTTATGGCGCTCTGCTATTCGGAGTGCTTCCGTAGCTCGCTCGGCAGTTTGATGACAGATGTTTTGCAGATCAGCGAGATCCGGGATGGGGGCCTGGGGGTCCAGTATCCGCCGCCAAGCGGTGCATTCGGCATCGGCCAGCAGCAGATCGCAGTAGCGGAAGCCCAGCAGCGAGTAGAGCCGGGGGTATTTCGGTTGCCACTCGGCCTGCAAGTTCTCGGCTTCGACGAACAGGCGCCGGCTCTGATCCGTTTGGCCCGCCTGATGCAATACATCAGCCTGGACCGTGCGCGTCAACATCCGCTGGAAGGCATCCTGGCTGCGATCGGCAAAGCCGACTGACCGCTCGGCATCGGCAATGGCGGCAGTCAGATCGCCCAGTGTCAGCTCCAGCTCACTCAGATTAGAGGCGATGCGTGCGGCATCCTCCCAGTTTTCCTGCTCGATACGCATCTCCAATCCCGCTTGCATGGGCTCCAGTGCTTCGGCCAGCCGGCCCAAGGCGCGTAGGGAATAGGCCGCTTCATTGAGCAGCCAGGATTGGGCTGGGGCCGAGAGGTTGGGCGAGGGTCGGTCCCAGAGCCGATCGAAGAAGCAGGCCACCGTGCCCAGATCCGCGCCGATTGCCCCGAGCTTCCTCCTACTGTAGAAGCCGTTATACCCGGTGCCCCGCAGGATGCGCTCGACGTAAATATCGTACAGGGCCTGCTCATACAGTCCGGCCTGACAGCCGTGGACGATGGCCTGGTAGAGGGGTTGCAGACCCTCCAGACTGTCGGGCCGATACTCGGTGGTCTCGCATAGATGTTGGTACAGGCGCCGGTGGCCTTCGATCCAGGCGGCCTGATTCCCTTGCTGTAGCCGGTGATCGAACCAGGCACGGATCAGGGGGTGGGTATCGACCTGTTCGATCCGGCCCCCGCTGCGTTGGAGCGAGATCAAGCGGTGATCTTCGGCCAGACCGGTGAGTACCCGGTTCCAATCCTCCGTGTCCAGCCCCCCGTTGGGTCCGAACAGGGGCTCGGTGAGGCCGGGGATGGCCGGGCCGGCCCGCAGGGCATCCAATAGCTCCAGGCGGGCCGGGCGGTCGAAGCAGCCGAGCAGGCGCAGGACGGCCAGTTGACGACGACCGAGCTCGCCCTGGTGCGCGAACCAGTGCTCATAGGCACGCATCAGGGACCCGACATGGCCCTCCTGCTCCTGGTCGAAGGCTCGGGACCAATCCAAACGGTCGCGGCGGCGGATGTCCCCGCCTTGGGCGTGCTTGAGATAGCTCCCCAACAGTTGTACGGCCAGGGCATGGCCCTTCAGCTCCCGTGCCGCTGCGAGCAACTCCCGGTCGTCGGGGGCCTGGTCGGGATCGATCTCGGCGGCGCCGGCTTGGCGGGCGCCGGCCCGGTGCAGCAGGCGGGCGGCGGCCCGCGCGGACAGGTTGTCGAGCGCCTCTTCCCGCACGCCCCGGCCATGGAAAGGTTTCAGATCCACCAGGGCCAACCGGCTGGTGAGGACGCACAGGCCGCCTGCGCTCGGCAGTTGGGCCAGGCGCTTGAGGAGCCGCTCCAGGCCCTGGTCCTTGAGCCGGCCCGCCAGCCCGCCCGCATGTGGGGGGTGCTGCAGGGGCTCGACGCCGTCCAGCAGGAGCAGGGTCCGGGTCTCGGCCAAGCGTTCGGCCAACCGCTCGGATTTGGTATCGGCGGAGGCCGGGCTGTCGGCCAGTGCCGTCTCGCCGAAGTGCCGTAGCGCGGCGTCCAGGAATTGACCGCTGTTGGCCGCGCCCTGATCCCGGGTGCCCTGGCTGTAGAAGGACCAATCAAAGAAGGCATCCACGCCCTTCCAGCGGTTGCGGACGAAGCCCGTCATCCAGTCCGTAATCAGGGCGGTCTTGCCTGCCCCGCCTGCGGCGACGAAGATCAGGATGCGGGTATCCCGGTCGTGCCAGACCCGGTCCAGGATTTGCCGCTCTTTCTCGCGTCCCACCAGCCCCTCGAAGCGACTGGCGACACCCAGATCGAGCAGCCGGGAGGTAGCGATGGGTTGGGGGAGGGGAGCCCTAGGTGGCGGATCGGCCTCCGGTGTGCTCGGTTCGACCGGCCCGGACCCGCCAGGCCGGTCAAACAGGGGTTTGGTGGTTTGGGTGGGCAGAGCCGGCGCCGGGCCGGGTTGGGGTAGCTCGTAGCGCGGGCGATTCAGCAGCTTGCGCAGCAGGGACTCGTAGCCGTCCGGTCCCTCGAGCAGGAAATAGTCATACCCCTGGAGTTCGAGTGGGATGTGCCGCTTGTCTGAAGGCTCGAAGCAGATCGGAAAGATGTGGTCGTTGTGCAGCTTTTGCGCGTAGAGCAGACGCCGGATCAGTCCAGCCTCCCAGCCGACGCCTAGCCCGACATCGGGCAGCTCCCGGTCGTTAAAGCGTTTCTCGTAGGTCTCGGTAACTACACACAGGACGGTATCTGCCTCGATAAGCTGCCGGGTCATCCAGGCCGGCCAGTCCTCGGCCGTGTCCTTGTGGACGTCGAGACGGCAAGCACAGCCGTCACGCTCCAGACTGGCGGCCAGCCGACGCACCCGCTCGGCGTGTTCAGGGCTTTCCTGGCTATAGCTGATGAAGACAGTGGGTCGATCCATGGATGGTTCCGGGTGCATTAAAGTCCCTATTTGAACCCCAAAGATGCCCGGGACGCAAAGTAGGGACGCCTTGGCAGAAGCTCAGTTTAAAAATTTTATGCTTGGCCGCTCACTTTCCGGCCCATTTAACGCCAGGACACAAGGGCGCCAAGACGCAAAGATTCTTTGTTCTTTCTTTGCGGCTTGGCGTCCTTGCGTCATTGCGTTTTTTCGCGAACTGAGCCACTACCAACGCCTTTTGCGGGTAGCAATAGCTCCGCTTTTCTTATGCTCAATCTATCTTTGGAGGAACCACGAAACCCTGTCCGATCCGGAGGGGAAACCAGGCATTGCGCGCATCAACGCGAATCGATCCGCGAAGCAAGGTAGGTTGGGCAAGGCCCGCCAGGGACGGCGGGCGTGCCCAACAAACAGAGGTATTGGGCACTGGCCGTCCAATTGCGCCTTTGCAGTTCAAAGGTAGCTGAGGCCAGGGGCTGGTAGCTGGCGGCTACGTGCTGTCCGATATTGATGCGGTTCGCGCCGGTTGCTCCGCGCCCGGCGCTCACCACACCATTGATGCGGTTCGCGCCGGTCGCTTCGCTCCCGGCGCTCACCACATCCTACATTTGCGTCTTGGCAAGGTAGTCAGTTGTAACCTAAAGGAAGAAGGGGACCCTCCTGGCTCGGAGCCCAAGTGATTCACTTGTGGTTTCAGCAACCGAGGTATCGGAGGTGTCCCCATAAGGGTAGTGGCTAATGTATAAGTGATAACATGACCAACGGTACTGGCTACTATGTCCCCTCTCCCGCCGGGAGAGGGG
>NZ_FLUY01000550.1 GCF_900092655.1 Candidatus Thiosymbion oneisti | reverse complement strand
CAGCTGGTGATGGGGTCCGTAAGCCGTCTGAAAGACGGCGGTCCCAGCCGGCCCGGGACCGCCGACATCTTGTCGGCTCCCGGGACCGCCGACATCTTGTCGGCCCCTGGGATCGCCGACATCTTGTCGGCTCCCGGGACTACCGATATTTCGTTGGTCCTTCCAGCTATCGGGTAAAACCTGAATGCCGAGTTGCCGGTCCAAATGGTCATCAGTCAGGCTTAGAGACTGTCTGAAAAAGGACCATAGGCCGTAGCCTGGGTTGCGGCCAGGGACGGCCAAAACCCAGCAACAACCAAGGCTGGGGTTCGTTCCTCACCCCAGCCTACCGATTTAAAATCAATGGGTTGGTTTTTAGACAGCCGCTTAGGCAGACCGGGAAATCCAAACCCCCTGGTTAATTCCGGATTACACCGATTGAGCCGGTTGCTGAGTTAGGTCGTGTTGACATCTACAAGGTCCGCCCGGCGGACTCTCCAGTCAACCAAATGGTGAGCTGTCAAGTTACACTACTGCATGTCATCTCGACCACAATGCCGTCGCGCTCACGCCGTCGTGTCCGCTCCCGCGGACTCAGCTCTTCTGTGCTGATAGGCGTTGGGCTGATCAGCGTTGGCGGTTAGCCTAATCGACGCTGGAGCGTCGGGATCTGCTCCCACGCTGGAGCGTGGGGAGCCAGCCGAACCCGGTGGTTACCTCTAGCACCGCGGATTCCGGCAGATACCGGAAACAGGTTGCCGCCGCACTCCACAACGTCCGGTAGCGATCTTCCATAATCGTTAGCAGTCCGGAATCCATAAAGAGCCTTGCTTTTAACCGGACAGCTTTTCGGATTACATCGATTGCGGGGTTGAAAAACGAAAGAATCTGCGAAAATCTGTGTAATCTGCGGATAAAGGATGTCGTTCGACCAAACAACATCCGAAAATGCGCGATCCCAAGCACCCGATACCAGGACCTACCGCCTTGCGAACCTTTTTGTTTGCGATCCTGTTGCTCGCCGTCGGAATCCTCATCGGAGTCGTGGGGAAAAATGAGGTACGCTGGGTCTTGGCGAATATCCTATCCTCATATCGAGCCACGTTTCATCCGCACGAGTCGTTCACCGACCGAGCGCTGACGACTCCGCAGCTCGATGAGCTGCTTACCGCCAAGGGAGTAACCAGGGGAACTCCCGTCTTTATCCGCATCTTCAAGGCGGAACGGGAATTAGAGCTCTGGATGGGGAGAGCCGAGCGTTTCACGCTGGTAAAAACCTACCCGATCTGCGCCTTTTCCGGCATGCTGGGACCCAAGCTCAAGGAGGGAGACCGTCAGAGCCCGGAAGGCTTTTATCAGGTCGGTCGGGGCGCGCTCAACCCCAATAGCGCCTATCACCTCTCCTTCAATCTCGGGTTTCCGAACGCCTATGACCGTGCTCACCAACGCACCGGCTCCTATCTGATGGTCCATGGCGACTGCGTCTCCATCGGCTGTTACGCTATGACGAACTCCGGCATCGAAGAGCTCTACGGGCTCGTGCGGGCCGCCCTGCGTAACGGACAGCGGCAGGTACAGGTGCATGCCTTTCCCTTCCGGATGAGTGCCGCGAACATCGATCGTTACAGCAACCACGAATGGATCGATTTCTGGCGCAATCTCAAACAGGGTTATGATGTATTCGAGGCTACCTTAAGGCCACCAGGGGTGCGGGTGTCCGGGAAGCGTTATGTCTTCGATCCGCCGCCGCTTTCTATGGCCGGCAACTAGGGGCTGTTGACATAACGTCGTGCCAACCGCTAATAGGACAAGATTAACAGGATTTCCAGGATTAACAGGATATTATAATTGTCATTTAAGAAAAATAATCCTGTTAATCCTGTCAATCCTGTACCATTAGGAGACAAGCCAAGAAGTTGGGGTTTACTCCTTATTGAATGTCAACACGCCCTAGTACCTAGTCCAGATGCTCTCAACTACCGATAACATCGAGCCGGCAGTATTTTCATGGAAGCGTTATCAGCAAATCAACGCGAATGAATCAAAAATCGTTAACGATGCTGAGCCGATTGCGACCGATCTGTGTCGATTCGCATTCACTGGCGGTAACCAGCGGAGCCGCCGAAATTCAGATTGAGTATAGGAAAAATGATCCGGTAGCCGCGACTTATCCACGGATGATGCGGATTCCCACAGCTTGAAAACGAAACAATCTGCGAGAATCTGCGTAATCTGCGGACAGACAACGAGAATGTGACCTGTTGCGATCGATTGGCGTCGATTCGCGTTCATTTGCGGACGAATTTTCGGTCCGGAGCTTGCGATGCATCTTCATATCCTCGGCATCTGCGGTACCTTCATGGGCGGTGTCGCCCTGTTAGCCCGCGCCCTGGGACACAGGGTCACGGGGTCGGACGCCAATGTCTATCCACCCATGAGCACCCAGCTCGAGCAGGCAGGGATCGGCCTGATGGAGGGCTTTGAGGCGTCTCATCTCCAGCCGGTACCCGATATGGTCGTCGTCGGCAACGCCATGCGGCGTGGCATCCCGGTAGTCGAGCAGATGTTGGACCAAGGGCTGCCCTATACCTCCGGACCCGAGTGGCTGCGGGAGAACCTGCTCGGGGAGCGTTGGGTACTGGCCGTGGCAGGTACTCACGGCAAGACCAGTGCCTCCGGTATGCTGGCCTGGGTGCTGGCGGACGCCGGGCTGGACCCGGGTTTCCTCATCGGGGGCGTTCCCAAAAACTTCGGTCTCTCCGCCCGGCTGGGGTCGTCGCCCTTCTTCGTGGTCGAGGCGGACGAGTACGATACCGCCTTCTTCGACAAGCGTTCCAAGTTCGTCCACTATCGCCCGCGGACCCTGGTGCTCAATAACCTGGAGTTCGACCATGCCGATATCTTCGACGACCTGGCGATGATCCAGCGCCAGTTTCACCATCTGGTACGAACCGTGCCCGGCACCGGACTCATCGTCCACCCGACCGGGGAGCCGGCCCTCGACCAGGTGCTGGAGCTGGGTTGCTGGACCCCCAGGGAGACGGTTGGGGACGGCGGTGACTGGTGGGCCCAGCCGGAGCGCCCGGACGGCTCTCGGTTGCGGGTGCTGCTGCAGGGCGAGCCGGTCGGCACCCTGGATTGGGATCAGACCGGGCGCCACAATATGCTCAACGCGTTGGTCGTCCTGGCCGCCGCAAGGCACGCGGGTGTGCCGCCGCCCCAGTCCATTGCCGCTCTCGGCCGTTTCGAGGGTATCAAGCGGCGCATGGAGCTGCGGGGCGAGCCCGGAGGCGTGCGGGTCTACGACGATTTTGCCCACCACCCGACTGCCATCGCTACCACGCTGGAGGGATTACGCAAGCGGGTCGGCACCGAGCGTATTATCGCGGTGCTCGAGCCCCGCTCGAATACCATGCGTATGGGTGTCCACAAGGCGTCGCTGGTCGCCTCCCTGGAGGCGGCGGATCTGGTATGCCTGTTCGCTCCCGCGGATCTGGGATGGGACCCGGCACCCTGGTTCGCCGGCCTTGGACGGCGAGCGACCCTCTTCACGCGCGTGGATGACATTGTCGACCAGGTCGTCGCCGAGGCCCGGCCCGGCGATCACCTGGTGGTCATGAGCAACGGCGGCTTCGGAGGGATTCATCAGCAACTGCTGGACGCACTGGCGGCGCGCGGCTGATGCAGGACCGACCGCAAACCTGGAACCGGACCATCGCGCTCGCCATCACCGGCGCCTCCGGCAGCAAGTACGGCCTGCGCCTGCTCCAGTGCCTCCTGGAGTCCGGGGCGCGTGTCTACCTGATGGTCTCCCAGGCCGGACAGGTGGTGCTCAAGCTGGAGGCGGGAATCAAGATCCCTGCGCGCCCCGCCGCTGCCGAGCGGTATCTCGCCGAGCGGTTCGCGGCCCGTCCCGGCCAGCTCCGGGTCTTCGGCCGCCGCCAGTGGACCGCACCCGTAGCCAGCGGCACTAATCCGCCGGACGCCATGGTGGTCTGCCCCTGCACGACCGGCACCCTGGCGACCATCGCCTCCGGTATGTGCCGGGAGCTCATCGACCGCGCCGCGGACGTGACCCTGAAGGAGCACCGCAAGCTGATCCTGGTGGTACGCGAGACCCCATTTTCGACCATTCACCTGGAGAACATGCTGCGTCTGTCCAGGGCAGGGGCCCTGATTATGCCGGCCAACCCCGGTTTCTACTTCGGTCCGCAGACAGTCGAAGCGCTGGTCGACTTCATGGTCGCCCGCGTGCTGGATCATTTGGAGATTTCCCACCGGCTGACGCCACGGTGGGGAAGAGATGGGGAGTGATGATTATTCGCGGGTAGTGCTTAACATCCAGTGGTCGTGTAATTCTCCCACTTGCGTCCTTTGCGCCTTTGCGGTTCAAATAAAGATGAAGCTATTCAGATTTTTCTCTCCGGCTACCTTTTACCCCTTGGCCGGCAGACTGACTCCCTGGTTCGCCGCGCTGGCCGCGGCGACCCTCCTCATCGGGCTCTACTGGGGCTTCTTCGAGACCCCGAACCGCCTCGGCGGCACCAACCCCCAAAAGGAGTACTACCGCATCATCTTCATCCATGTCCCCGCCGCTTGGATGTCCATGTGGCTCTACCTGGTAATGGCGGTCTATTCGGCCGTCGGGTTGGTCTTCAACACCCGGCTCAGCTTCATGCTGGCCCGGGCCGCCGCGCCTACCGGCGCGCTCTTCACCTTCCTGGCCCTCTGGACCGGCGCCCTCTGGGGCCATCCGAGCTGGGGCACCTGGTGGGATTGGGACCCGCGCCTGACCTCGGAGCTGATCCTCTTCTTTCTCTACATCGGGTATCTTGCCCTCCACTCAGCCATCGACGACCCGCGCCGGGCGGACCGGGCCTCCGCCCTGCTGGCCATCGTCGGTCTGGTGATGGTCCCGGTCATCTTCTGGTCCGTCAACTGCCCGGACCCCAACAAGTGCGCCGCGCTCCATCAGCGCTCCTCCATGGCGAACATGGAGCCGAACATCCTGTGGTCCATGCTTATCATGACCTTCGGTCTATGGATGTATTCTTTCGTTACCATTTTCATGCGGGTACGGAACATCATCCTGATCCGAGAGGCCGATACGACCTGGGTCAAGGAACTGGTTGCGCGGGAGCAGTGATAAAGCGCGCATTTTTCGCCCAAGATCGATTGGAGCTCAATGCCATTAAGTTAAGCGTCACCGGCGCCGTTTGTGATTGGTTGATCCCTGTTTTCGTTCGCCCTCTCCC
>NZ_FLUY01000721.1 GCF_900092655.1 Candidatus Thiosymbion oneisti | reverse complement strand
TTATTTGGCGTTGGTTGTGGGAAAAGATCCCTCCTGCGTCGGGACAAACCTGACGTGTTGGGTTACGGCGCGTTCGGCCTTGTCGCTGTACTTCGGGATCGGACAGCGCGCCTAACCCAACCTACATTTAACGCGAGGTCCGCGCAGGCAGGCTGCGCGGGGGGTCATGTGGGTGTAGGTTGCGTTAAGACGTCGGCACTGACGCCACCCCGGATGCACGAGCCTTGGTGCGTCGAACGCAACCCGTCAAACCCTGTCCCGACGCAGGAGGGATCTTTCTTGTCCCGCCGCAGGAGGGATCTTTTCCCTCCGGACAACGCCAAATCATTCAGGATCGGGTAGTGGTTAATGTCTAAGTTGTAACATGACCAATGGCAGTGGCCGCTATGCCCCCTCTCCCGCCGGGAGAGGGTTGGGGAGAGGGGATCAAAAAGATGAATCGCTCTACTTTAACACTTATGAATTTACCACTACCCGGGATCGCTACCCTGACGTCCGGATTGTTTTGACCTCCTCCTTATCCTGAACTAAGCTTCTTTCCACGCTTAAAAATTGATGGCCTATCGACAGCAAATCCCGACGCTCTAGCGTCGATTAAGCGCCTCGTTAGGCTAACCGCCAACGCCGATCAGCACCGAGGAGCTGAGTCCGCTGGAGCGGACACGACGGCGTTCCCACGCCGGAGCGTGGGAACGAGCGCGGGACGATGACCCATTAAAAATTTACCACTATCTGTGCTGAAATGAGGTACGAGGGTGCAACCGGGTCCCGACGGCAACCATAGAGCTTCCCTCAGCTACCGCGACGCCGGCGTCGATATCGACGCGGGCAATGCCTTGGTGGAGCGCATCAAACCTCTGGCCGCCGCGACCTTCCGGCCCGGGGTCGTCACCGGCCTCGGGGGATTCGGGGCCCTGTTCGAATTGCCTCCGGGCCACTACCGCCGACCGGTGCTGGTCTCAGGAACCGACGGCGTAGGGACCAAGCTCAAGCTGGCCCTGGCGCTCGGCCGCCATGACACCCTGGGCATCGACCTGGTCGCCATGTGCGCCAATGATATCTTGGTCGCCGGGGCCGAGCCCCTGTTCTTCCTCGACTACTATGCTACCGGCCGTCTGGACCTGGAGGTTGCTACCTCGGTGGTGGCAGGCATCGCCAGGGGGTGCGAACTCGCCGGCTGTGCCCTGGGCGGCGGCGAGACGGCGGAGATGCCGGGCATGTACGCCCAGGGAGACTATGATCTGGCCGGGTTCTGCGTCGGCATCGTGGAAAAAGACCAACTCCTGACCCCCGAGCGGGTGCGGCCGGGAGATGTCTTGATCGGGCTGGCCTCCTCCGGGGCCCACGCCAATGGTTACTCCCTGATCCGAAAGGTCATCGAGATATCGGGGGCGGATCTCACCGCGCCCCTGGGCGCTTCCACCCCTTCCACCCTGGGCGAGCTGCTGCTCGCCCCGACCCGGATCTATGTCAAACCCTTGCTCAGCCTGATCAGGGAGCTACCGGTCCACGGCATGGCCCACATCACCGGCGGCGGTCTTCCCGAGAACCTGCCCCGCATGCTGCCCCAGGGGGTGCGGGCATGCATCGATCCGGATTCCTGGGAACGCCCGGCGGTGTTCGACTGGATACAGTCCCAGGGCGCCGTAACCACACCGGAGATGCTGCGCACCTTCAACTGTGGGATAGGTATGGTCGTTTGCACCCCCGCTGCGGACGCCCGACGCGCCTGCGATCTGCTCACCCGAGCCGGCGAGCAGGCCTGGCTCATCGGTCGGATCGAGACCGCGGAAGGGACCCCGGAAGTAATCTTCACCGGCAAAGCTGCCCGGTGACACAGGGCGAACGCATATAAACTTTGGTTCTTTATGGATTCCAGACTATCAACGATCATGGAAGGGTACCACCGGACGTTTTGGAGTGCGGCGGCAACCTCACCCCGATGATTACCGGAACCTACAGCGCTAGGCATAAGCGGGGGGTCAGCCAAGTGGCACGATCCTGCCGCCGCTTTGGATTTGGCGATGTTAAAGGTGTTGCGGCCAGGGGAAAGCGCCGTCGCCGCGGCGCGGGTGGAACCGAAGGGTCCGGATTCCCGGCCAACGCCGCTGGTATCCCCCGTGGCTGAGGTTCGATGCGACCGCGCCGCTTTGCCGGCGCACTCCAAAGCAGTCCGGAATTCTCTGGCTCCCACGCTCCAGCGTGGGAGCAAGTCCGGACGCTCCAGCGTCATGAAACTTTGGCCGCTGGAGCGGCC
>NZ_FLUY01000489.1 GCF_900092655.1 Candidatus Thiosymbion oneisti | reverse complement strand
GCACGATTTACCGGCCTCGAAAATTGCGGAGTTGAGTGATGTAAGCCGCCCGACGATTAATCAGCTATTGATGAAATTACGCCTCAGAATCGCCCAGGTTTGTGACGCTTCATCACCCTTATCCGGCGAGGTTGAAGTTGATGAATCTTATTTTGGTGCACGCCGTGTCCGGGGAAAGAAAGGTCGCGGAGCAGGTGGTAAAACGATCGTCTTCGGGATCTTGGAACGGCAGGGGAAAGTCTACACGGAAATCGTCCCGGATGCCTCCAAAAAGCAGCTACAGGCTGCGATTCGGGGCAAGGTGACCCTGGGCAGCATCATCCACTCGGACGGCTGGAGAGGCTATAACGGGCTGGTGGACATGGGTTACAAAAAGCATTTCCGCGTGCATCATGGTGAGCACGAATTTGCCCGCGGTAATTGCCACATCAATGGCATTGAATCATTCTGGTCGTCTGCCAAACGAAGGCTTGCTAAGTTCAATGGCGTCCCCAGACATACGTTTCATCTACACCTCAAGGAATGTGAATTCAGATTTAATTACCGCGAGGAAAACCTCTATGATAGAATACT
>NZ_FLUY01000609.1 GCF_900092655.1 Candidatus Thiosymbion oneisti | reverse complement strand
ACGGATAGGCCACATCTAAGGACACGGGAACCTGCTCTCTACTCTACTGGTTTAAACTTCACAGACTGGCCGCTGACACCACCGTTTTGCGACACCCTCGGCGGGAGAGGGGCTAGGACTTAGAAGCTGTTTGGTTAAAAGCAATCCTGAATAGAGTTGTTCCCGATGCGAGTCTTTAAAAATCAATCGGTTATATTGGAACATGAGGCCGACACGGTGGTCGTTG
>NZ_FLUY01000490.1 GCF_900092655.1 Candidatus Thiosymbion oneisti | reverse complement strand
AGCGTGGGAGCAGACTTGTCCCGACGGAGGAGGGATCTTGACGCTCCAGCGTCGATTAAGCGCCTCGGTAGGCTAACAGCCAACGCCTATCCGCACAGAGGAGCTGAGTCCGCTGGAGCGGACAAGACGGCGTTCCCACCTGTCCGCGTGCAGGGACGCACAGGCAGACGCTGGAGCGTGGGAACGAGCGTGACGGCGGTGCACCTGTGCCCAATCTACCCTGCCGGAAGTCGGTGACTGGTCGCTGGAAGCAGTCTATTATACGGGCTCACCCCGGTGTTAAGGCCCTTGCCCGAGCCCTTGCTGGTTATGGTGCGCCCTGTTGGAATCGAACCAACGACCACCTGATTAAAAGTCAGATGCTCTACCGACTGAGCTAAGGGCGCAAAAAGATCTTTCCAATCAAAGATTTGACTCGCTCAACATGAGCGCATGAGCTGATTTCGAGCCCGCCGAACGGGTGCGGTCCACAGGGCAACCGCTGCGATTTAAACATTGGCTCTTTATGGATTCTGGATTGCTTTGGAGTGCGCCGGCAAAGCGGCGCGGCCCTAGCCAACCTCAGCCACGGGGGATACCAGCGGCGTTGGTCAGGAATCCAGGCACTTAGGCTCCACCCGCGCCGCGACGACGGCGCTTTCCCCTGGCCGTAACACCTTTATCCATCGCCACATCCAAAGCGGCGGCAGGATGGTGCCACTTGGCCGACCCCCGGCTTATGCTTAGGGCTGTAGGTTCTGGTAAGCAGCGGGGTGAGGTTGCCGCCGCACTCCAAAACGTCCGCTGCTAACCTTCCATGATCCTTGGCAGTCCGGAATCCATAAAGGACCTAAACATTCATTTAAGCATACAGCCTAGATATAGACCAGCAATGTCACAAAGTTTTTGTTGCTCTTCGGGGTCTGAATTGATAATTTTTCCTTTTTCAAGAATCAAAGCGCGACCAGTGTGGAAATTTAGCCGGTCTGCGTGGCCTGAAGCTGGCAGAGGGGGTCACTCTCGGCAGGAGGGTGTCGCAAAAGCCCCTCTCCCGTCGGGAGAGAGCCTGCGCCGAGCCCGTAGGCCGGGTCAGGCCAAGGATGGCTACTACCCGACGACGGTGGCTGACATACTACGCGGGCTTTTGCGACACCCTCGGCAGTGCACGGGATTCGCAATGCATAGGAATGCGGGTTCGTCGATGCGCCGGATACCGGAGGATTTGACCTGTTGCGTTCGACGCACTAAGGCTCGCTCATCTACGGGGGGCGTCAGTGCCGGCGTCTTAACGCAATCGACACCCACATGATCCCCCGCGTGGCCTGCTCGTGCGGACCTCACTTTGGGTGTAGGATGCGGTGAGCGCCTGCCCACTGCCCCAAGCACGCCTGCCTATGCTGGCCTACCTACCCCCAGGGACAGGGATAGGAAAAGGGGATGGGAAAAGCCCGGTAGACAAGCGGCAGGCGGCGAACCGCATCGTAAGGAACCCTGAATGATTCGGCGCTGTCTGGGGGACCGGACTACCCATGGGCTAGGATTCGTTTTAACCAGACAGCTTCTAACTTCTCAAATAGCGATAGGGGAAAATAGAATGTCCGTAAAAATCCTCATAAAACGTCATGTCCCGGAAAGCGACCATCCCAAACTGACCGAGCTGCTGCATGAAATGCGCAGCCTTACGTTGAAGCAGCCCGGCTACATATCCGGCCAAACCCTGCAGCGAATCGATGATCCGACCGAGTGTATCGTCGATAGTAATTGGCGCTCCAAGGAAGAGTGGGATCAGTGGTTCCGGAGTCAGGAACGAAACGCCATCCAGGCAGAAATCGACGCGTTACTTGGCCGGGAAACCGAGTATGCCGTTTACGAGTATCTTTAAGACATATTTTTGTTTTCCTTAACGAACGGGCTTCCATGTTAGAGGCCCCGAACGGGAACCTATGAGGCGATACCCAAGATGCCAACCGACAAACTCGAGCTCCTTAAAACGAAAAAGGAACAACTCTCTCTCGGGGGAGGCACCAAGAGGATAGAAAAACAGCATGCAGCGGGGAAGCTGACAGCCCGGGAGCGGCTTATCCATCTGTTCGACGACCAAACATTCGTTGAGCTGGATGCGTTCGTAAAATGCCGCAGTACCAATTTCGGCCTGGACAAGCTCGGGCTCGAGGGGGAATCGGTTGTCACCGGCTACGGTCGGGTCGACGGGCGACTGGTATATGCCTTTTCGCAGGATTTCACCGTCACCGGTGGTGCCCTCGGCGAAATGCATGCCAGTAAGATCGTGAAGGCCATGGAAGCGGCGACCAAGATGGGGGCCCCTCTGGTCGGTCTGAATGACTCCGGTGGTGCCCGCATCCAAGAAGCCGTCGATGCCCTTTCCGGTTACGGTGATATCTTCTTCCGAAATTCCATCTATTCCGGGGTCGTCCCCCAGATCTCCGCGATCATGGGTCCCTGTGCCGGCGGCGCGGTCTACTCGCCCGCGTTGACCGATTTCATTTTCATGGTCGACCAGACCTCCCAGATGTTCATCACCGGGCCGCAGGTCATCAAGACGGTCACCGGAGAGCAGGTGTCGGCGGAGGATCTCGGGGGCGCCATGACCCACAACAAGGTCAGCGGCAATGTCCATTTCATCGCCGAAACCGATCAGACCTGCATCGAGCAAATCCGGCAGCTCCTGGGCTATCTCCCATCGAACAACCTGGGGAAGGCGCCGACGGTGGAGTGCAAGGATGACCTGAACCGACAGATCGACGAATTCGACTCCCTGATACCGGAGGACCCCAACAAACCCTACGATATCCATAATGTGATCCGCCCCATCGTCGATGATGGCGAATTCATGGAGTATCAGCCCTATTTTGCCACCAACCTGATCACCGGTTATGCCAGGGTCAATGGTGAGTCGATCGGTATCATTGCCAACCAGCCGAAGGTCATGGCCGGTTGTCTCGATATCAACGCCGGCGACAAGGCCGCCCGCTTCATCAGGACCTGCGATGCCTTCAATATTCCCCTGCTGACCTTGGTCGATGTACCCGGTTTCCTGCCGGGGACCGCCCAGGAATACGGCGGCATCATCCGCCATGGCGCCAAGATCCTGTATGCCTACAGTGAGGCGACGGTGCCCAAGGTCACCCTGATAACCAGGAAGGCCTACGGTGGGGCCTATGTCGCCATGTGCTCCAAGTCGCTGGGGGCGGACATGGTGCTCGCCTGGCCGACGGCAGAGATCGCCGTGATGGGATCGGAAGGCGCGGTAAACATCATCTTTAAGAAGCAGATTGACGAGGCGGAAGACAAGGCGGCGACGAAAAAGAAGATACTCGACGAATATAACGCGGAATTCGCCACGCCCTACAAGGCAGCGGAACGCGGATTCGTGGACGATGTCATCGAGCCGCGTACCAGTAGGCAACGCATCGTCGATGCGTTCAGCATGCTGGAGGGCAAGCGGGAAAAGCGGCCGGCCAAGAAGCATGGCAACCTGCCTTTATAAGCACCGGAGGGCATAATGGAAACCGACCTGCTCACCCTTTTTGCCAATGAGGACACAATAGAGAGCCTCACGACTACTCAGCGGTTGTGGGCGGGCCTCATCACGACGGTTCTGGGCATGGGCATCACCTTCGTAATCCTCATCCTCTTACAGTTTGTGATCGGTCTGTTCGAAAAGCTTCCCGACCCGGAGAAGAAGCCGACGCCGGCCCGCAAGCCCACCCCTGCGCCGGCAGCCGGGAAAGCCGCTGAAAAGCCGGCCACTCAGGCCGACGCTGAGCTCGTACCGGTCATCGCGGCATCCGTTGCCATGATGCTCGAAACATCGACCGCCAATATCGTGATCAGGGACATCAAGCAGGTGGAAGACACCTCGCCCACTTGGAGAGGGGCCGGTATCGCCGAGCAGATGCAAAACAGAATCTAAGTTTTTCGGAGTACCCAGCTATGAAAATGTTCAAAGTGGTCGTGAACGGCAACGAGTACGAAGTCGCGGTAGAGGAGATCAAGGGACAAGCAGGTTCCGCCCCGACACCGTCAGCGCCGGCTCCCAAACCTGCCGCTAAACCCCGGACTTCCGCACCGGCGACCCCGAAGCCGAGCCCGAAACCGTCAGGGGGAGATGGAGGCGAAGGCACGGTAGTCGCTCAAATGCCCGGCACCATTGTGGATATCGATGTGAACGTCGGCGACAAGGTCACGAAAGGGCAAAAGCTCTTGGTTCTGGAAGCCATGAAAATGGAGAATGAGATCGTCGCGCCCCATGATGGGACCGTCAGCGAGATTTCCGTGGCCGCAGGGGCCCTCGTCAACGCCGGAGACGCTCTGGTCGTCCTGAGCTGACAGGGGTAATCACCGCCATGTATGACGCCTTATTGAACTTTCTCAGCTCCACCGGCTTTGTCGGCCTGACCGACTACCGGATCTTCGTGATGATTGCCATCGCCTGTGTGCTCTTGTATCTGGCAATCGTCAAGGGCTTCGAGCCGCTGCTGCTGGTCCCGATCGCATTCGGTGTCCTCCTGACCAATCTGCCGTTTGCGAACATGATGCATCCCCCGGCTGTGGAGGTCACACCGTATTCCGAGGAAGCCCCCGAGAAAGCCCCCTTCGGTGCAACCTTGGTTCCTGTGGATCAGGAAGGGGCCCCTACCAAAGTTCCCGTGGGTCAGGAAGAGACCGCTACCGAGTATGTCGTCCACACTGAGAAGCCGGGAGGAATCATAGGCTATCTGTACAAAGTCCTTAAAACAGGTCTCCTACCGGCACTGATCTTCATGGGCGTGGGGGCCATGACCGATTTCGGACCCCTCATTGCGAACCCGAAGTCCCTCCTGTTGGGTGCCGCTGCCCAGTTCGGCATCTTTCTCACCTTTATCGGGGCCGTCGCCTCCGGACTGTTCAACGCCCAGGAGGCCGCATCCGTTGCCATCATCGGCGGCGCGGATGGCCCGACCACCATCTTCCTCACGTCCCAGCTGGCGCCCCATCTGTTGGGAGCCACCGCAATCGCGGCCTATTCCTATATGGCGCTGGTGCCCATTATCCAGCCGCCGATCATGAAGCTGCTCACCACGGAAAAGGAACGCACCATAAAGATGACCCAGCTGCGCACGGTGACCAAGCGGGAGAAGATCCTGTTCCCGATCATTGTCACCATCATCGTGGTACTCATAGTTCCAGCGGCGGCGCCGCTGGTGGGGATGCTGATGCTCGGCAATCTCTTTCGGGAATGTGGGGTGGTCGCCAGGCTCGAAGATACCGCCAAGAACGCCCTGATCAACATCGTTACGATCTTCCTGGGGATTACGGTCGGGGCAACGGCGACGGCGGACAAGTTCCTCACCACCCAGACACTTGCGATCCTGGGCCTGGGTATCGTCGCGTTCGGATTCGGGACCGCCGCGGGCGTGCTCCTGGCCAAGCTCATGAACAAGCTATCCAGCACACCCATCAACCCATTGATCGGATCGGCCGGTGTCTCGGCGGTACCCATGGCCGCGCGGGTCTCCCAGACCGTGGGGAGCAAATACGATCCGACCAACTTCCTCCTGATGCATGCGATGGGTCCCAACGTCGCCGGGGTCATCGGCTCGGCCGTCGCCGCCGGGTTCTTGCTCGTGCAGTTTGGTAACTAACGATTGTTCGGAGAATTGAGATGCAGATACTCAAGATCGACCATCTGGGAATTGCCGTCAACAGTATGGATGAAGGCAAGAAGTTCTGGACCGATGTCCTCGGCCTCAAATTCGCGGGCGATGAGGTCGTCACCGAGCAGAAGGTGAATACAGGCTTTTTCCCGGTCGGAGAAAGCGAGGTCGAGTTGCTGGAATCCACAGCTCCCGATGGTCCGGTGGCCAAGTTCATCGAGAAGAAGGGAACCGGATTTCAGCATGTGGCCTTTCGTGTGCCCGATATCGACGCGGCCCTTGATGAGCTCAAAGCCAAGGGCATCAAGCTCATCGACGAGAAACCGCGCATCGGCGCCGGCGGTGCACGCATCGCTTTCCTGCACCCCAAGGCCACCGGTGGGGTCTTGGTGGAGTTGTGCGAGCGAGGTTAGATAACCTGGCCCCTAACCCGCCCTTGACCCCCTAATGAGGGCGCCTTGAGAGATCTAATGGAGGGGATTTCTCAAGGTGCCTTATGCTCGGTAACAACAAGATTGGGACATTGCCCACAAAACATCGGTAACAAGGAATGAGAAGCCGGGGAAACAGCGAAGGGAACGGGACAAGGCATGGATGCTACAGGGTTTAGGGGTGGCAAGGGATTTGAGTTAAAAAATGCCCCGTATCAAGGAGTCCGAAACCAGCCAACGGAAATTAACGGTAGGGTTTTTTCCGGACATGCTCTGGATCAAATGCAAAATCGCGGCATCATGCCATCGGTCGTAGAGAATGCGATAAAAACAGGAAAGTCATTCTCGGCGAGAGCCGGTACATCCGAGTTCTTTGATCCGGTCAATAAAGTTCGTGTCATCACGGATTCAGCAACAGGGAGAGTGGTGACCATAATACGAGGAGTACCAAAGTAATGTCAGCATACCTCGAATCAGCAAAGTCACTTCACAAAGCGATCCATAAAACGCTTATCGAAGAGTGGGATCCTATCGGAGTTGGAGACATTCTGGAAGCTCAGGATGAATATGACTCTTATATCCCGGAAATTTATAGAATGCTCATTTCAAGGCAACCAAAGCATAAAATATTTGAATACCTTTGGTGGCTTGAAAGCGAGCATATGGGATTGAGTGGAGACAGGCAACGTACTGAGGCGTTTGCAGAAAGGTTATTGAATTTGGTTGGAATTTCCTCTCTGAATTAAGAGGAATCGAGCTTTATGGAAGTTCGCCGTAGTTTTCCGCCGGGAGAGACCGAGGCAACAAGTCGTCCGCAGATCTTAATTCTTTGTTTCCAGTACTCCGTTTCGCCTTATTTTTCATTCTCAGCGAGGCGATCGGTGCTTTGCCTTAGCTCATTTAGAGGGCTCTGAGTATAAAAATAAGGCGAAACGGAGTACTAGGTGCGTTGATGGAGATATTCGTGAATTTGATAAAGAAGCAATCGTTGTGGTATAGTAAGGTAGTTTGACGCACTTAAACACGGCGACTTGCCGTCTAGACTCGCCGTCTACTACCTGTTGGCACCGGGCAGCCAAAGCGGTTCGCACGGAAGCATTGACTGGACCTACGGCCGACTGTCAAGTGATGACTTCAAAGGTTCGTACGGAGTGCAGGCTCTTGGAGTGTATAGTCATCCTGAGCCCGACGAAAACAGGAAAAGAGACGCTACTCTTTTACTTTTAAGGGTACGGTGGCCGTGCGAAGCAGGGATGCTCCGTTGTTTTCAGGCGCCTAAGCGCTCGAAAATGAAGCAAAGCCAGGGAAAAGGAGTCAGTTCCCCTGTTGGAAAGAGAGGGTTACTGCGTACATTGGGAATGCGTAAAGAGGGGCTCAGAACCTCTTCGTGTGCGTCGCTCCCACAACTTTTCAACATAATCGAAGGTACATCAATGAATAGTGGCATTAATCGTAAACGGGATTGGTTCCGAGGGGCTCTGTACAGCGTTCATCGAGTGACCTGGTGTACCGTTGCACTCCGGCGCACGAGGGTAGTTCCACTTTTTGTCGCGTTCGCGCTTACAGCATGCGCAGGTGACGGCTTCCGTACGGCGGTTGGAAATTTCGCAACCACGACGGAAGCGGCAACCGCGCAACAGGTTGCATTGCAGCAAAAGCAATTTGAGCGTCGCGCGAACGATATTGCGGACGAATTGGCTAATAAGCGGGTTGAGCTTGTGTTGTCAGTTGGCTGCGCACCGGCCATCGAAGACACGAACGTCAATCTGTGTTTTGTTGAGCGGCGCGACAGGGAACCCCTTGTAACACCATTTAACGCAGTTCACATAACAAATCTTCGTAAAGCCCTGGGAACGTATGCATCAAATCTGGCATTGTTGGCTGCCGGCGCTGCCGAGAGCGATGCAGCGTTCCGCAAACAGGTTGATAGTTTCGCCGCGTCGCTTGGTGGCTTGAGCGGAGCATTAAAGTCGGCAATAGGAACTGCCGTGCTGGAAGAAGACGATTATACTGTTGCCGCGAAAATACTTGCCGAACTCGGTAGTCTCTATTTTGAGTATCAACGCATTAACACGCTTAGAAAGATCATTATTGAGACAGATCCTGTAGTACAGAAAGCCGCGGTTTACCTGGCGCAGACCGACGTAATCTTGATGGATGCCGATAATTTTGCGCCGCTGGAAGATATATATGCCGCTGAAGCTAAGGTGAAGCAACTGACGAGCAGCCCAAATGCGACGACGGCCGCTATTCGCAAGGCACAAACTGATCTGATAGCGAAGACGGAAGCCTATAGGATGGGCTTTCGGGATCCGGCGAAGCACAAGTCAGCGTTCACGAAACTCGCAAAGGCTCATGCGGAACTGGCGAAAGCCGCAAAGTCGCGTTCGTCTAGCGAGGATTTGGAGGCTGCAGTCGAGCGGATCGTTGCCGCCGCAGAATCTATCCGCGCGGCTGTCAAGGAGCGTTCCAGCGAAGACGACAGCGCGTGATACGGTTGAAAGAACTTACGCAACTACTGTCCAAACCCTGCCAGCCCTAGAGCTGGCTAAGGTCCGAATCTACCTGTCATAGCTTAGACACTGGAGGCAAAAGATGGCCGACAACGACTCGAACCCACACCAGGAAGAAGGCGCCGACCTCGCGGGATGGAAAACAATCCGTAATGCGATTTCTGACGCATTGAATGAGAATCATAGATTGCGTAGGGACGCTGATTTCTCGTCAGACCCAAACTCTGATTTCCAGAAGTACACGAGGAACATGACTACGCTCATCAACGACCATGCGCGACACGCTGATACAGGCCTGCGTATCGTAGATCAGGCAGTAGCCACGAGCCAGGCCAGGGCAGCATTGGAGGAAGCCGCGAGGGATGCAGATGAAGAGACGAATCGGATCGCAAGGGCGATGAATAAGCTTGAGCAGGCAACAAAAGCTGTTGATGCCATTACCAGGGCGGTTGGTATCGCCGCCAGACTGGTGGCTCTTGTTTAATAAATTTGCGATCCTAAATAAAAGGACACCCACTTTGTTTTGCGCGAGTCGGGTGCTTTCGTCTGGTAGGACGGTGGGGTACATTCCTGATGGGAGAGCTACCCGTTGCCTTATACCATCACCTGTGCGGAGCATATAAAACATATAGGGTCTAGATAACTTTAGAGTGGATTTTCTTTCAGCAGAGTTAGTATTCTATCATAGAGGTTTTCCTCGCGGTAATTAAATCTGAATTCACATTCCTTGAGGTGTAGATGAAACGTATG
>NZ_FLUY01000491.1 GCF_900092655.1 Candidatus Thiosymbion oneisti | reverse complement strand
GTCAGTATTCTATCATAGAGGTTTTCCTCGCGGTAATTAAATCTGAATTCACATTCCTTGAGGTGTAGATGAAACGTATG
>NZ_FLUY01000784.1 GCF_900092655.1 Candidatus Thiosymbion oneisti | reverse complement strand
TCGCCCGTGCTTGCGGGCCTTGGGTTGCAGCACCTCGGAAGCCCGGAAAGCGGTGCCCAGGCGCTAAATCGGCGGTGTCTAGCCGCTGAGTGCCGGCTCCTGGA
>NZ_FLUY01001641.1 GCF_900092655.1 Candidatus Thiosymbion oneisti | reverse complement strand
GACGGGTCAACGGGAACGCCGTGCGCGCGGCGAACCGAGATTTCGTTGTGTTGTGCCGCGAGCTGGATCTGGTGGGTGGAGAAACCATCGGCATCGAC
>NZ_FLUY01001621.1 GCF_900092655.1 Candidatus Thiosymbion oneisti | reverse complement strand
CGGCAACGCTCAGAGCAGACGCCCTCTGGGCCGCACCGGATAACGCCGGACAGCCGGCAGGTGTGATTCCCGTGTATACGAATGC
>NZ_FLUY01000492.1 GCF_900092655.1 Candidatus Thiosymbion oneisti | reverse complement strand
TCCCCTTCTACCGGGGGGTCGAACGCCTCGGCTGGCGCTGGGTGGGGCGAGTGCGTGGCCGCGACTACGTGCGCTTGAATCACGGTTGGGTGAGCTGCCAGACGCTCTTCAAGCGTGCCACCACGACCCCGACGACGCTCGGGGAGGGCGAGTGGGTACGCAGCAATCCCCTGCGGGCGCGCTTGGTGTTAGTGCGCCTGGTGGACAAGGGGCGGCGTAGCAACAACGCTTTCGGCAAGCGTGCCCGCTCCCAGGCCAGCGCCCGGAATGCCCGCAGCGCCAAAGAGCCCTGGTTGTTGGTGGCCGGCACCCGGCTCGCTGACGTGCCGGCAAAGCAGTTGGTCCGCTGGTATCGTCAGCGCATGCAAATCGAGGAAAGCTTTCGCGATTTG
>NZ_FLUY01000497.1 GCF_900092655.1 Candidatus Thiosymbion oneisti | reverse complement strand
TGGAGCGTCTGGATTTGCTCCCACGCTGGAGCGTGGGAGCCAGAGGCTGATTTGTGGGGATACTTCAGGGACAGACCACGTAATGTCAAAACCAACGCGAAGATCACGAAGGGTTGCAGGTCAATTTGGCGTTAGGCATGCAAAGCAGGAGGTTTGGCTATGGCATACAGTGATTTTGACTTAAAAAGAGTTAAACAAGAGCTGGGGGTTATACTAACAGAAAAGCAAAATGTCTTTTCTGCCATCAAAAGTATTGATATTTCCTTTACTCTTACTGACATATTAGCAGAAAATATCCCTCTTGCCCGTGCTATTAATACAGAGAAAGCTCGTTCAGAACTTATTATTGCAAATATTCTGGTAGAGGTGCGAAAAATACTTAAGCACAAAGTTAGTTTGTTTTCTGGATCGGAAAACAACTTACTACTCTAGTACCTAATTTCGATCGATTCTGCTAGTTTTGGCGCCGGAGCGTGAAAGCCAAGCGTGTGAGCAAGCAGATACTATGAACTTGCA
>NZ_FLUY01001085.1 GCF_900092655.1 Candidatus Thiosymbion oneisti | reverse complement strand
CATGCTGTTTCCCCTTGCTCAAGGCTCGTGCGTCGGGGTCGGTCCGTGAGAATTGGGTCTCTGCGCTTGCCTCTAACGCTCGAGTTGTGCCGGCTTGCGGTTCTGGCGCTCCTTGAGTGCTTCTAGCTTGCGGGCCAGCGCGGGGGCTTCTCCTAACCCCTCACCCGCATCGGTTTCCTGCGCGTCGTTGGCATCAAGCTCTCGCGTGTAGGCTTCCAGCTCACGTTCGAGCTGCTTCAATTGCGCTTCCAAGCGCTTCTTGGTCGTGATGCTGGCGTCACTGGCGCTGGCATGGAAAAACGAGCCGTCGATGGCGATGGTTTCTCTTCCCAACAGGTCCAGCTCTTGGCATAGCATGACGAAATCACGGTTCGCCGCGCGCCGGGCTTTTCCGTTTTCTCGCCGAAACTCGGCAATGGTCCGGTAGCTCGGGACCAAGCCCTCCAGCAACCAGATCAGCTCCAAGTTGCGCCGGCATTCCCGCTCCAGGCGTCGGGAGCTACGCACTCGATTGAGATAGCCGTAAAGATAAAGCTTGAGCAGCAGGCTCGGATCGAACGCCGGCTGACCCGCGGTGAGATCATCCTCGGTATTGGTAAAGCCCAACGCCTG
>NZ_FLUY01000498.1 GCF_900092655.1 Candidatus Thiosymbion oneisti | reverse complement strand
CAAGCGAAATAAAAACCGCGAGCGGGTGAGTCAGCAGAGACTATGAACTTGCAAAATCGGTCGAAACTAGGTACTAGTGGTCACCCGTGAGTTCATCCACCCCGAACGAGGAAGGTCCCAAGACACCGGTGAAGACCTTCAAGGCGTACGCGCCGGGCTTTGTGCACGTCGATGTGAAATACCTGCCTCGGATGCCGGACCAGGACCAACGGACGTATCTATTTGCCGCCATTGATCGCGCCACCCGCTGGGTGTACGGGGAACTCCTCAAGGACAAGTCAGCAACCTCCGCCGGCGGCTTCCTCAAGCGCCTGATCGACCAGGCTCCATTCACGCTCAACAAGGTCCTCACCGACAACGGCAAGGAATTTACCGATCGCTTCTGTACTACCGACGAGCGCCAGCCAGCCGGTTCTCATCCCCTTCGATCGGGTCTGCGCCGACCACCGCATTGAACACCGCCTGATCCCCCCGTAGACCACAAACCAACGGCATGGTCGGACGCTTCAAATGGTCCCATCGCCGCGTCCTGCGCACCACCCGCTTCGACTCCGCCGACTCTCTCCAGGCAACTCTCAAACGTTTCGTCTACCTGTATAATCGACATATCCCTCAGAAAACTTGCACCACAAAACATCCTTGCAGACACTCCAATAATGGCATTCACAGCAACCTCAGCTTTTCAAAAAAAACCACGTAATCATGCGGGACCTGATATTTAACTTAGTCCTCCAAGGGTAGGGAAATAGGAAGCTTCGCTTGTGGAACATATCGTTGAATTCAAAACATCGCGGCAGTCGCTTGGGCGCCTGGTGCTGGTTCCGAATCAGGACTACGGCGTGGGTAGTGACGAGTCAAACGCGATGCGGATTTCGGGTTCCGATGTCCAACCGCAACACGCGCGCTTTCGTTATCGCGATGGCTTAATCTTGGTCGAGCCCATCAGGTCTGCTCGGATCCTGCTGAACGGGGAGACCATTACTGACGTCTGTGCGGTTAGCGACGGTGACTGGGTAGCGTTCGGCTCCACGCTGTTCCAGGTGCGCTTTCCAGAATCCGACCGAAATAGTATGGCCGGACCTCGGCCAGCGCCAGCGGTCGGCACTAAAGAGGGCAACGACAAGATCATTGTCGGCCGCATCCCCAGCTGCGGTTTACCGATAGATTCGCCGCTTATCTCCCGCAAACATGCGCAGCTTCAAATTGATTCGGATGACGTCTGGTTGGAGGACCTCAAGAGTACCAATGGAACCTGGGTCAATGGTCAGCGCATCAATGAGCGCGTCGTCCTCCACGCCGGTGACCGGGTGTCCTTCGCGAGCTTTGTCTTTGTTTTCTCCGGGTCTGCTCTGGAGCCGGTGGAGGCTGGTAACCGAGTACGCGTCGCGGCGTACGGGTTAAACAAGACGGTAACCGACAGAACCACTGGCGAGCCACGCAATCTCCTCGCCGATATCGATCTCGTCATCAATCCGGGCGAATTCGTCGTCATTTTCGGTACCAGCGGCTCGGGCAAGTCCACGTTGCTCGACGCCCTCAATGGGCGTCGACCGGCCTCATCCGGTGAGGTCTCGTATAACGGGGTCGATCTTTACCGCGCATTCGACTTGTTTCGTTCCGGCATCGGTTATGTGCCTCAACAGGATATTGTCCATCGCAAGATCACCGTGCGTAATGCCTTGCGCTATACGGCACGGTTGCGTCTGCCACCGGACACCTCCGCACAGGAAATCGAGGTTTATATCGAGCGTGTGCTCGAACGGGTCGGACTAATGGAGAAGGGGGATCTGGCGGTGGACACCCCCGAGCCACTCAGCGGGGGTCAACTCAAGCGGGTCAGTCTGGCGGTGGAGTTAGTGGCGAATCCGAACATTCTGTTCCTGGACGAGGCAACCAGCGGACTCGATGCGGGTACGGACAAGCGTATGATGCGGTTATTCGCCGGGCTTGCGGGCGATGGGAAGACGGTCGCCTGTGTGACCCACAGCCTGGAGAATATCGATCATTGTCACCTGGTCGCTTTGCTCCATCAGGGTCGGCTGGTCTACTATGGTCCGCCAGGGGATGCAGCAGAACACTTCGGTGTTGCGCGCCTGTCGGATGTCTACGAAGCACTCGATGTTCAAGAAGCAGCCTATTGGAGCGAACGCTTCGTGCAATCACCACACCACGAACGCTATGTACGCTCGCGTTTGCCGACCGAGGTCGACAAGGCGCAAAATCAAAACTCTGCCGCTACCGATGCCCAAACACCGAATAAGATCCGCCGTTCCCTGTTTGATATCAAACAGGCGATAACCTTGACCCGGCGTTATGCCGATCTGCTGTTCTCCGACCATTTGAACCTGCTGGTGCTTTTGCTGCAAGCACCGCTCATTGCCCTGGTCGTGGGGGCGGTGTTCGACACCGGTGACGAACTGCCTCAACGCGCGGCGGCGGAGAGCCAGATTACCTTCGTGTTGATTCTTTCCGCTATTTGGTTCGGCTGCATCAACTCCGCCCGCGAAATCGTCAAGGAACTGCCGATCTATCTGCGGGAACGCGCCGTCGTCGTTGCGATTCCTGCTTACCTGGTAAGCAAGTTGATCCCGCTGGCGCTATTATGTCTTCTACAATGCGTCAGCTTCCTGGCCATCGTGACCTGGATGCTGGATTTCTCGGGACCCTTTGACGAGCGTCTCCTGACGCTGTTTCTGGCCGGATTTGCGGCAACCGGCATGGGTTTGGCGGTAAGTGCCTTCGTCAATTCCAACGACAAGGCCATCGCCGCCTTGCCCCTGTTGCTGATCCCACAGTTCATCTTGTCGAATTCCGTGGTCGCCCTGACGGGGGCGACGGAGAGTTTCGCCCGCGTATCCGTGATCGCCTATTGGGGGCTCGATGCCATGCGCGCGACACTCGATTCGGAACTGCTCATGCTGCGTGACTCCACCGGCAAGCTACTCATTCCCGTCACCGGGGAATGGGCAGGCGATCTTGGATATCTGGCAGCCCAAGCAGCAGGTTTTCTGGTCATTACTCTCATCGGGCTAAAGCTCAAGGATCGTAAGGTATAATGTGTGCCTTGAATTGTGGGCCTGAAACATGAGATTGCCATGAGCGAAGAAAGCGTCGAAAAGCGCTGTCCCAAGTGCAGTGCGACGAATCTAATCGTAGAGTTGCCGCAACGCGAGTATCGATGTGGCGATTGCGGTCTGGAGCTCGCCCACCTGGACACGACGGCCCAGGGCGCAGTCCGTGGGGTCCTGGGTTGGTGTTTGGACGTAGGCACCGAGATCAACGAGCGCTATCGGGTAACCGCCGTTCTCGGCAAGGGCGGCTTCGGTGTCACTTACCTGGTCGACGATCTGCGGCTGCACGGAAAGCACAGAGCGCTCAAGGAGATCCCGGAAATACTCTTCGACGAACATGAGACCCGCCTGCTCGGTCGCTTGAGTCATCCCTCCATTCCTGACATCACCGACCGTTTCACCGAGTCGGAAATGGTCTATTTGGTGTTGGAGTTCGGTGGCAACCGCACCCTACGCACCGAGCAGGAGCGGCGTGGCGGCCGTATTCCGGCATTCGTGCTCCTGCCCTGGGTACGTCAGCTCTGTGATGCCTTGAGCTATCTCCATGAACAGGACCCACCTGTCGTTCATCGCGACCTGAAGCCGGATAACGTCCTGCTCGATGACCAGGATCGGGTTATGCTGATCGATTTCGGCATCGCCAAGGAGGCCACCCAGGATTCCATGACCCGCACCTTAGGCCGCGCCGTCTCCCACGGATTCAGTCCACCGGAGCAGGTGTTGGGTACGGGGACGGACGCCCGTTCCGACGTCTACGCGCTGGGTGCGATCACCTACAATCTAGTCACTGGTCAAATGCCCGCGGCTGCTCACGAACGGATTGCGGGAAAGGCCATCGAGCCCTTGTCGAACTTCCTACCCAAGATCCCGCCGCTGATCGAAACAGCGGTGATGAAGGCTCTGGAACTCAACATCAACCTGCGTCAACAGTCGATCGCGGAGTTGACAGAGGTCTTCGGTCTTGTACAGGATGGCAGTGGTAGTACGGTGACGGTATTGGGCGACCCCAGTGCGGGTTCGGCAACCGGGCCAACGACCGCTAATCCGGTTGTCCTGCCCAGTGTTCAGTTGCCTACTTCGGGCTCATCCGCCACTGGCAGTGCTCAACCGAGTATTCGCGTTGCACAACCGGACTCTACGCCTGTGCCTACGCCGCCTAAGCGGCCCTGGGCTACGGTTTTTACCCTGATAACGACCTTGGTTGCGGTTGCCGGCGGGGGCGCTTGGTATCTATGGCAATCAGGGGCGATCGATCGCTTTACCGGCAGTGACGAACGGTCTGTTGAGTCTGCGCGGAAATCGCCGGATGAATCAGTGGCAGGGGCCAAGGACCTTGGCATGGTCGCTCCCATGCCCTCGCCATCCGGCGCAAAACAGGGGCTTCAAACCGGGACTGGTGCAATAGCGGCTGCAAAGCCGACTCGGTCCACCGGGGGGTTACCCTCCGTGTTTTCCAGCGATCAACCGACGGTAACCGCAGCGCCCAAGCCTAGCTCCGGCGGCTCATTACTGGATACCTTCAAGAAATATCGAGAGGAGGCACTGACCAGGCAGCCTGTTGCAAAGATAGTGGCACCCGGGCAACCTAAAATAAAGCCTAAAACCAAAACAAAGAAAAAGGCCAAGCCGAAGCGAAAGGTGGTAAAGCGTAAGCCCGTACCAAAGCGAAAGGTGGTAAAACGCAGAGCCTCGAAGGCAAGCAAGCCTGCGTCAAGCGTCCCATCTTCCTGGGGATTCAAGTATAAAGGTGCGACGAAGCATTAGGATTCCTCCATCCTATCCAGCACAACTGCCAAGTCGTAGGGGTATTGAATATGCAAAAGCGAGATTCACACATGTCAGGTTTCATCCTTAGACACCTCAGCCGAATCGGAGTAATAGCGGGGATGGTTCTATTCAGTGGTGTAGCATCCGCCCAGGTCACCGAGGGATATGGATTTGCTGCCCCCGGCGGATACGGACTGAAGGTCTACCGCACCGACTATTCCTTGTATCCCTTCGTTCAGATCTATTTCCGTACATTCGACACTGAGATGCGTCCGTTAGAGAATCTAACCGAGCTCAACATTGGTCTGATGGTTCGGGGTAAGTCCTATGATGTGGGAAAAAGGCAGTATGGCGTGCAATCGATTCGTCAACGTGAAGAGGCCACCCGGTCGGTACTGGTGATCGATGCCAGCGGAACCATGGGTAAAAAAACCAAGGAAGAGGTCAAATCCAAAGTCGGCAGCTCCAGGGGCAATACCCCATTCGACGAAACCCTGAGGGCGGCGATCCGCTTCATCGACAGCAAGCGTCCCCAAGACGAGGTTGCAGTCCTGGCGATTCGGGATACCGATCAAGGTTATGAGCTTGTATCCCAGTTCGAACGCGACAAGGATGCACTTGCACGACGCATTGCCGATATTCGTGCAGGTGGCAAAAAGACCCGCTTGTACGACAGCATCGGTGCTGCCCTGCAGATGTGTGCCCTCAGCTCCCAGGGTTCCGTCGTGTCAGGAGGAAACTATGTGGTGTCCTGCTCCGTGATTGTGATGTCCGATGGAAAGGATGAAGGCAGCTCGGTTACCCGTCAGGAATTGATGACACGCATTTCCAATCTATCGATTCCGATTCCTATCTATGCGTTGGCATACTCGCAGGTTGATAGCAAGCACTTCAAGAATCTCGAGGCCCTGTCGAAGAATTCCTTCGGCATCTACTTCAACCTGGGAAAAACGATCTCTGAAATGCAGCGTATCGTGGAGGAAATCCAGGATATTCTGCAGAGCGACTATGTCGTTACCTTTCGCTCCTACCTGTCCGTTGACGGGCAGAAACACAATATAAAATTAGGCCTCGAGTATCCCAGCGGAAGTGGCAAGTATGTGTATAACGACAGCAGTTTCGAGGCGATTCAAACACCGTCGGTTGACAAGGTTAAGGAGCTAAAACAAAAGCTGGCAGAGAAGATACCGGAGCGACAGGATAAGAACCCATACTGGGAGGAAGGCAATGTGCCAGCACCTGTTCAGGTTCCACCGACAGGACCGAGTAAGTGGTGGAAGTTTTGGGAATAGCTTTTTCGGGAACTGTCAATTGAATTTGGTGGGGTAGTGTTCTAACTTTGTTTTTCAAGGCTCAAATAAAGATTCTAAATCAACATCTTATGAGCATGAAGCAACAGAGTTACAACACCACCGAATTTGGTGGTTCCGTGCTGACTTTAGTTGGGAATAGCCAAAAATCGGCGCTTCCCGAGGTAGACCTGTTTTAGAGCACATGAAGGTATGCGCCACATGAATGTATGTTCAGAAACGGGGTCTTTGTTCGTCTTTTTGGAGGGTCTTTATCGATGAAGCGAACCACTGAAAGTGTCCTACTTGCCGTCACTGTTTCCGCGGTCATTACCCTCTCAGGGTGCCAGACGACCGGCGATACGCAGGACAAGGCAGCGGGTGCAGGTATCGGTGCCTTGTTGGGTTGTGCAGTGGGTGCACTAACCAATGATGAGGATAGAGGAAAAGGTTGTGCAGTGGGTGCAGCCGTCGGCGCTGCCGCCGGCTGGGCCACTGTCAGTATCAAAAAATACCAATCGGAACGGGTTCGTTCGAGGGCGAACGACCGGCGGGTCTATGGATTGACCAAATCAGTCAGAAGTCCCCAAGTCAAAATCAACAAGAGTAGCAACTCACCGAGGACAGCGAAAATCGGAGAAACCGTGAATATCCTCACAGATTACTCGGTGCGCCTACCAGCGAACGAATCCGCTGTTAGCGTGAAGGAGAGTTGGACACTCAAGAAAAATGGCAAGGCCGTTACGTCCCTGCCCGCTCAGACGAACGAGCGCGAGGATGGCGGTTGGGCAGCCGAAGCGGAGATATCCATTCCAACGGGTATCGCTCCGGGCGCTTATGTGATTGAGCACAGGGTCCAGGCCGGCTCCAGCTACGACACGAGCACATCCCGGTTCGTCGTCAGATCCTGATCCGGCGGTGCCATAAGCCCGGGCCTAATACCGACAGGCCCGGGCGATCGGCTATTGATATCTACTTCGCACTCCCTGGTCTAGTACCTAGTTTCGATCGATTCTGCTAGTTTTGGCGCCGGAGCGTGAAAGCCAAGCGTGTGAGCAAGCAGATACTATGAACTTGCA
>NZ_FLUY01001626.1 GCF_900092655.1 Candidatus Thiosymbion oneisti | reverse complement strand
CCCACGCTCCAGCGTGGGAGCAGACTTGTCCCGACGGAGGAGGGATCTTGACGCTCCAGCGTCGATTAAGCGCCTCGGTAGGCTAAC
>NZ_FLUY01000310.1 GCF_900092655.1 Candidatus Thiosymbion oneisti | reverse complement strand
GGTAGTGGTTAATATCTAAGTTATAACATGACCAACAGCACTGGCCGCTATGCCCCCTCTCCCGCCGGGAGAGGGTTGGGGAGAGGGGATCAAAAAGATG
>NZ_FLUY01000593.1 GCF_900092655.1 Candidatus Thiosymbion oneisti | reverse complement strand
CCACGCTGGAGCGTGGGAGCCAGAGGCTGATTTGTGGGGATACTTCAGGGTCAAAGGGCGAAGATCAGTGCCTTTTGTGACATCCTCCTGAACTCGGCGCGGACCGGCAAATAAGGTCGGGCGCAGAGTCCGCCGACATTTTCTTCATTCGGAGCCGAAAGCAGTCCTATGAACCAGACACAGCCGGGCATCCTGGACCCGATTCCCCTCCAGGGTCGTTACCTCTTCTTCGAGCCCGTCCCAGGTGCGGACCCTCGTGCATCCCTGGCGGCGTTGCGTGACCTGGTCGACGGCAAAGGCACAGTCGTCGGCTTGGGACATTCCCTGGTACTCGCCTTGGGCGTGGAGATCGACGGGCTACGGGTGTTTCCCGCCCTGGTTGGACAGGGCATCGCGCTGCCGTCCACGCCGGCGGCACTCTGGTGCTGGCTGCGGGGGGACGACCGCGGAGATTTGCTGCACCGCGGCAGGGCGATCGAGCAGGCAATCGCTAGGGCCTTCATGCGCGTGCGGGCCGTGGACGGGTTCCGACATGGAACCGGCCTGGATCTCACCGGATACGAGGACGGTACCGAGAACCCGCAAGGGCCGGACGCCTTGGCTGCCGCCGTGGTAAAGGGTGCCGGTCCGGGTCTGGACGGCGCCAGCTTCGTAGCGGTTCAACAATGGCTGCACGATTTCGATCGCTTCGACGCCATGTCGCCCGAAGCGCAGGACAACACGATCGGCAGGCGTAAGCGCGACAACGAGGAGTTGGAGGAGGCACCGGCATCCGCCCATGTGAAGCGCACCGCCCAGGAAGACTTCGAGCCCGCAGCCTTCATCCTCAGACGCTCTATGCCCTGGTGCGACGGGCAAGGCCGAGGCGGACTCCAGTTCGTGGCCTTCGGCAAGACCTTGGATGCCTTCGAGGCCCAGCTGCGGCGGATGATCGGTGCCGAGGACGGCATCCAGGACGCGCTCTTCCGATTCACCCGGCCCGTCTCCGGGAGCTATTTCTGGTGCCCACCGCTGCATGACGGGCGTCTCGATCTAAGGGCGCTGGGCGTCTGACTCAGGCCGAAAGGCGACCATGGTCGACCGCCCGCAGGGCAGGGTGAGCGCGTATGAGAAGCCGTTTGCTTAACCGCTATTAAACTTTGAGGACATTATTCGTGCGTACCACCATCCGGTTCACGATTCCCGCCCTCCTGCTCGCGTTCGCCCTGTCAGCCGCGGCTCACAATGGAGAGCATCAGGACCTCCGCCACTGGGAGCTTGCGAGCCCCGATCCCGACCGGATTTTCCTGACGTTCCATGGCGATCCGGCGACCCGCCGCGCTGTTACCTGGCGCACGGACACGAGTGTTAAGCGCCCCGTCGCGGAAATCGCCGTGGCGCTAGGCGAGCCCGGATTCGACCAAATGGCCGAACGCGTCGAGGCAAAAACCCAAACCATCGATCTGAGCAAGGCGCTGGACACGACCCAGGGCGAGGTCCGCTACCACTCGGCCATCTTCCAGAATCTTCGGCCCGGAACCCTCTACGCCTACCGGGTTGGCGACGGCGACAAACGATGGTCGGAGTGGATCCAGTTCCGCACGGCGTCGAAGGAGCCCAGGCCATTCAGCTTCATCTATTTCGGCGACGCCCAGAACGACGTGCTCAGCCGCTGGTCACGCGTCATCCGCATGGCGCACCAAACCGCGCCGGATGCGGCCTTCGCCCTGCACGCCGGCGATCTGATCGACCGGGCCAATGCCGACACCGAGTGGGCCGAATGGTTCAAAGCGGGCGGCTATCTTCATGCGCAATGGACCGGAATTCCAGTGACTGGAAACCATGAGTATGCAGGCGTGAAGTCGATGCTCTGGCGGCCGCAATTCACCCTGCCGGTGGAATCTTCTCTGCCCCAAGCCCTGCATGAAACCGTCTACACCGTCGACTATCAGGGCGTGCGGATCATCGTGCTGAACTCCAATGAAAAGGTTTCCGAACAGGTGGCTTATCTGGAGGCCCAGCTGAAGAAGCCGGGCTATCGCTGGAGCGTCGTCACCTTCCACCACCCCATCTTTTCGCCGATGGGAAGAAAGAACTACGATGAGCAAGACCGTCAAAAATGGAAAGCGCTGTTCGCCAAGCACAAGGTCGACTTCGTCCTGCAAGGGCACGACCACAGCTATGTTCGCGGACAGGTTCCCGTCATCGACAATGATGGAACGCCGGGCAGCGACTTCCAAACCCTCTATGTGACCTCGGTCAGCGGCCCCAAGCAGTACAAGATCAAGCAAGGCCAGCTAGAGTCGTATGCATCCGAGGGCTACACCACCCAGCGCAAGGCCCGCAACACCCAGTTTTTCCAGGTAATCGAAATCGATGGTGACCGGGCGAGTTACAAGGCCTACACCGCCACCGGAGCGCTCTACGACGCCGCCGTCATAGAGAAAAACCACGCGACCGGCGAGAAAAAGATCATTCAGCGAATCCCCCACACCGACGAGCGGACCTACGAAAACACCGTCAAGTACAGCACGCAGAATCTCTGAGCGCCGACCTAAGGCCATGCCCTGATGGGAGGTGAGTCCCACGGGTTGACACGGTTAAGGGGTCATGGGGCTTTCATTGCCCCAAGCGAGGCACCGCTTTACTCTGTGCCAAGCCGGTACAGGTAGGCGTGAAGTCTTACTCATCGAAAAAACAGAGCCCCCGTAGGTCGGGTGAGGCGCGTCTGTGGTGGTCACGTCGGCTGCGATGATTGGCGCGCCCTCACCCGATGCAAAGTAGGCTACGCCGTGTCGGGTGACGATCGTCACCTAGCCTTACCCGACCTACGCGGGCTCATGGGAACAAAGCGGCCACCTGGTAAAGAGGAATACCGTCGAAGTCAATGTGCGGGCGGCCGGGCATGAGTGTAGCAGAGATTGGACGTTGCCCCTTTTCCTCATTTCCTATGACAAGAAAGAAGCTATTGAACTGCAACTGCCGATAACTTTCGGCTAAATTTGTTTTCTGCAGAAGTAGTTACCAGCAAGCATTCCATGGCACGTGTCATACCGACATAGAGCAGGCGGGCCTTCTGAGACAGTTGTTCCTCATCGTCTTTGAAGTGGCCCACACCCATCATAATTACACGGGAAAACTCCAAACCCTTACTGCTATGAATGGTTAGCAGAGAAACCCTGTCGTCCCCGGGCTGGTAGGCAGTCTTATGATCCTTCGATGCCATCCATAGATGAGGTAACGAAGCCTTTTTTAATTCAGTCGCAAGCTTGTCTCCTTGATAACCTGCCGCATAGAGCACCGCCATATCACCCCAGGCAGTACCCTGTTCATGCCATTTCTTCAGGCAAGCCGCAGCAAAACTGATTTCATCTGCCAAAGTATTAAAGGCTCTTACCACCGGTTTCGGGCCACTGCTTCCCGCTGGCATGGGTTCGACAAGGGGGATATGATCATCGCCGGCACTTTGTGGGTCGATATAATCACGGGCGAAGGCATAGGCAAAATCGAGGATCTCACGCGTGTTGCGGTAATTGGCCTTCAGAATTGTCGTTCTGCCCTGCGCTCTAATCCCTACGCTGGAGAGGCTAAAGCCCAGGCCCGAACGTTTCTTGTAGATGGACTGGGCATCATCATAGAGCAGCAGCAGTGAATCTGTTTCCGGGTCCACCATCTGCGTTACCAATTTCAACCACTCCGCCTCGAAATCGTGGCCTTCATCGATCAGCAGGGCACCATACTGAGCCCTGGGGATCTGCCCCTTGTCCACAGCCCTTATGACCGTATCCACCTGGCGTTCCCAATAGGGTTTATTCGACTTGACCATATCGACATGATAGGTCTTGATCTGTTGTCCGCACCAATCGTGGAAATGGTAGACTTGTACCTGGCCACCGATCCCCTTGGCGGAGATGAAGGCCCTTAACTTAGCTGCAAGGGTAATATTGAAGCAGAGTACCAAGATCGGTTTGTTCATTGCCTGGGCGAGATGCAGGCAACGATATCCCAGGATCAAGGTCTTACCGGAACCGGCCACGCCATGGATCACGCGATGCCCCTGCCCAAGGCTGCGGGCCAGCTGCTCTTGTTGGATATCCATGATTTTAATAATATCCGGCAGACTTCGCTCCAAAGTAGCCGAGTCCTCCTCATCAGCATCAAACAGATCGGCCTGTCCGGCATCGTCGATACGCATCTCAGGAAAGAGGTACCAGCGGATACGGTCGATCTGCGGCAGAGTCAGCGTTTCACCAAACTGATAGTTGAACATCCCCCACAACTGTTCCTGGAAGCACTCCGCATCGGCATTCGCGGTCATTTCATCCTGATAGATCATCAGATGATCCGGCAGCAGATCCTCGCGTCGGTCATCAGGAATTGCCTGCTCGATCTGCTTACGAGAGATATTGGTGAACACCACTCCCCACCCATAGGGCATGATTAGATTGCCCTTGTAGGCCCCGGTAGTTTGGCGCAGCATGGGATCGCGTGACAGCATATCCACCGCCTTATAGGTGTACTGGCGGGCCTGTTCCAGCGGGTGCGGCTTAGTGACCAAGCCATTGCTGGTCAACAAAGAGACATCGGATTTACTGATCTTTTTGAGGGTTGACAGTTTCCAATCCTTGACCTCCAGAAACAGCAGACCGCGGGCTGGATGCAAGATGATAAAGTCCGGGTAGCGGCGATTTTTACCGACAGGAATGTCATACCAGACCGCGTAATCATCCTCCAGCAACGCCTCCAGGCGTCGGGCAAGCCGTTTTTCACCCCCGGTCATGCGGCTGAGGGTTTCTTTATTTAGTTGGGGGATGATCTTTGCCATACTTCTTCCCTATTATCGCAATAGTTTCACTACAACAGTAGGAGTCTGAACGATTACTCTTTAATCGCAGATTGCGCAGATTGTGCAGATTGCTATCGTGAGTCGTGGAATCGATGCTGCACGTTCCGGTGTAACCGGCAGCCGGACATGGTTCGTCATCGGAAAGTCGGCGTGCAGAGCACAGTGTTCGCGTCGCAGCGCCTCACCAAGCCGGTTCAGATAGGCATAAGCCCACGTAGGTCGGATAAGGCGCGTCTGTGGTGGTCATGCCGGCTGCGATGATTGGCGTGCCGTCACCCGACGCAAAGACGATTGTCGGGTGGCGGCCATCCCTGGCCTTACCCGACCTACGCGGGCTGCACAATGTGAAGGGGAATACCGTCGAGATAGATGCGCGGGCGGTGTGGTATGTCATGGGCGTAGCAGAAATTGAAC